>JABDJZ010000204.1 GCA_013003255.1 Rhodothermales bacterium | reverse complement strand
CAGCGGGACCGTCATCCAGCGGATCCAGGCGATTGGGCACCGTCACGGTGGGGTGACCGGTAAGATTGGTGATGCTGAGGCCGTTGCAGCGGTGGTTGGCGACAATGACGTCGAAGTCCCCCATGACTTCCGAGACGGCCTCCATGAGCCGGGTTCGCTGCCGCTGGCCGTTGACATAGTCGATAGCCGTGATGAAACGGGCCTCGCGGAAACTCGCCGGCCAAAGCTGCTGACTCACCATGCTGTCCGTGCCTCCGCTCCGTGACAGTTCATCGAACGCGGCAGCCGTCTCGGCACCCAAGGCCAACATCGGGCCGCCTGTAGGGATGTCCGGCCAAGCCATGGGCTTCGGGTCAAAACCTATCGATCGCAGGACGTCCAGGACGGCGCGATCGGCGTCGGCGCCGTTGAAATCACCCTCGAACGCGTCTGCCACATACCCGACACGAAGCCGCGCCGGGTCGGCCACGGAAGGCCAGTGAAAGTCAGCGTCCAGTGTGGTAGGATCCCGGTCGTCCTGGCCGTGAATGGCCTCGAATACCAGCGCACAGTCAAACGCGCTCCGGCACATGGGACCCAGCTTGTCCAGGCTCCACGACAGCGTCATGGCGCCCGACCTCGAAACCCGGCCAAACGTCGGACGAAGGCCCGAAACGCCGTTTCTGGTAGATGGCGATACGATGGACCCCAGCGTCTCGGATCCGATCGCAAAACCCACCAATCCGGCCGCCACCGCGGACCCGGGACCGGCAGAGGACCCGCTTGATCCCTGGTCCACGTTCCACGGGTTGCGTGTCTTGCCATCGAACCAGACGTCGCCCCAGGCAAGCGCTCCGGTAGTCAGTTTTGCCACCAGGACCGCCCCGGCTGCATCGAGTCGCTCGACCACCGCAGCATCCTCATCGATCACCTGATCCCGATACGGCATCGCGCCCCAGGTCGTGGGATAGCCGCGGACGGCCAGGAGGTCCTTTGCACCCCAGGGCACCCCATGCAGCGGCCCCCGCCAGAGTCCGGCATCCAGTTCAGCATCGGCCGCACGGGCCTGGGCCAGCGCACGCTCCTCGGTGAGATTGATCACGCAGTGCAGGACTGGGTCATATCGCTTGAGGCGAGCCAGGTAGAGCTGGGTCAACTCCATCGAAGTCACCGAGCGGGAGCGAAGCAGCGCGGACAGCACATGAACGGGTTGAAACGCCAGGTCCTCGTCTGTGGTGGGGCGCGAAGCGGGTGCGGGCTCCCAGGCCGGATGCGGCTGCGGCGGCCTGGGACGGTCCCCTGCTATCTGGGGGTCGAAGCGCTGGGCAGGGATCAGGCTGTTCGGCGGACTCGCGTCGTGCAGTTGGGCGATGACCTCGAGCCTGGAATCCAGATCTTCCAGCATCGCCTCACGCTGCTCCGGCGTGAAAGAAACGCCGGCCACGCGCTCGGCACCCTGAATGTCATCCACGGTCAGGGCACGTGCGGCGCCTGGGGCGGGCGGCATCAGAGCGGGAGCACCCTCGCTCGCCGCAGTGGCGTGAGCAGCCGCATCCGCTGCGGTCAATGGGAGCACCGCACCGGCCACTCCAGCGGCCGCTGCCTTACCAAGGAAACTGCGTCTCGTTACGGACTTGGACGGATTTGACATGCCTGATGCGTGTTGATCTGCCACAACTTACGGCGGATCCCCTGCGGGCCACACTCTGAAACCGCGTAGCCCTATCTGCTCAACGCCTCGACCGTCTTCAAACGGGATGAAGAACAGCCCGTCGGCCTCGCCGGTGATGGTCTCCTGCGCGTCAAGCCGGCCCGTCACCTCCTGCTCCACCTGATCATCACCTGAACGGAACAGCGCAACGAATCGATACGCCACGGCTCTGGATGCGTGATTGTCCAATCGAAGGACCACGCCATTGTTGACGTTGTCGGCCTCCGAATAGAAGAGGTACCTGACCCGCACGCTGTCCTGAAGGACCACGCTCTTCCAGGCCCACTCGCCGGCTGTTCTCTGCTGCCCGAACGCATCCGCGGCCCCGCACACAAGCAGGAGTCCACACGCGAATGCGGCCCGGGTCATCGCTTCAGCACGTCCCGCGCGGCATCGGCCACCGCATCGGCCGTGAACCCGAATTGGCGAAACAGCTCCGGAGCGGGCGCGGAAGCGCCGAACCCGTCCATGGCCACGGCCTTTCCGCCGAAGCCCAGATAGCGGTCCCAACCCAGCGACACGCCGGCCTCAACCGAGACCCTCGCGGTTACCGACGGCGGCAGGACCTCGTCACGGTACGAAGCGTCCTGCGCCTCGAATCGCTCCATGCACACCATGCTCACCACCCGCGCTGAGATGCCCTCGGTAGCCAGCGCCTTCGCGGCGTCCACGGCCAGGTGGACTTCGGAACCCGTTGCCATCAAGATGACTTCGGGCGATTCGTCCTTCTCCCAAACCACGTAGCCTCCTCGTTCAACGCCTGCAGCCGCATTCCGGGCGGTCCCGTCGAGCTGCGGCAGCGTCTGGCGCGAAAGGGCAAACACGGACGGTCCGTCCGAACGCTTGAGTGCGGCCGCCCACGAGGCTGCGGTCTCTGCCGCGTCGGCCGGACGGTAGACGTGCATCCCCGGAATGCTGCGAAGCGCCATCAGGTGCTCCACCGGCTGGTGCGTGGGACCGTCCTCTCCGAGCCCGATGGAGTCGTGCGTGAGCACGTACAGCACGGGCAGTCCCATCAATGCGCTGAGTCGCATGGACGGGCGCATGTAGTCACTGAAGACCAGGAACGTGGCACAGTACGGGCGAAGGCCGCCGTGCAGGGCCATCCCGTTGCAGATGCCGGCCATGCCGTGCTCGCGGACGCCGAACCGGAAGTATCCGCCGGTGGGCTCATCGCGCTGATGATCGGCGCGACCCGGAACAGAGGTCAGATTGGATCCGGTCAGATCAGCTGAGCCTCCGACAAGCATGTTGAGCAATGGCCCGACGGATGCCAACACCTTTCCGCTGGCCTTGCGTGAAGCCATGTCGTCGCCGACAGAGAAGCTCGGCATGGCGGCCTCCCATCCATCGGGCAGCTCACCGGCCATCCAGGACGCGTACTCGGCCGCCAGTTCGGGATGAGCCTGCCGGTACTCGGCCATGCGGGCTTCCCATTCGCGCTGGCGCGCCGCACCGGCCTCTGCCAACTCAGCAAGATGCTCACGTGCCTCGGCGGGTACGGAAAACGGGGGCTCTGACCACCCGAGCGCCTTCCGTGTGGCCGCTATTTCCTCGTCGCCCAGCGGGCTCCCGTGCGAGGACGCGGAGTCCTGCTTGTTGGGGCTGCCGTA
>JABDJZ010000193.1 GCA_013003255.1 Rhodothermales bacterium | reverse complement strand
AAGTCGCGCACGGTCACGGTGCGGCCCGTAGCCAGCACGAAGTCATCCGCCTCTGGCTGCTGCAGCATGCGCCACATGCCTTCGACATAATCCTTGGCGTGACCCCAGTCGCGCTTGGCGTCCATGTTGCCGAGGTACAGCTTGTTCTCCAGACCTGTGGCGATCCGCGCTGCAGCGCGCGTGATCTTCCGGGTCACGAAGGTCTCGCCGCGGCGAGGGCTCTCGTGGTTGAAGAGAATGCCGTTGCAGGCATACATCCCGTAGGATTCGCGATAGTTCACCGTGATCCAGTAGCCGTAGAGCTTTGCCGCTCCGTACGGACTTCGGGGATAGAACGGCGTGCGCTCCGTCTGCGGGATCTCCTGGACCTTGCCAAAGAGCTCCGACGTGGAGGCCTGGTAGAACCGTGTCTTGTCCTGCAACCCGAGAATACGAATGGCCTCCAGCAGCCGCAGTACGCCTACCGCGTCAGACTGGGCCGTGTATTCGGGGACCTCGAAAGAAACCTGGACGTGGCTCTGCGCACCCAGGTTATAGATCTCGTCCGGCTGCGTCTCCTGAACGATGCGAATCAGGTTGGTCGAGTCCGTCAGATCCCCGTAATGCAGGTGGTACTTGACCTCTTCCTCGTGCGGATCCTGATAGAGGTGGTCAATCCGCTGCGTGTTGAACTGGCTGGACCGGCGCTTGATGCCGTGCACCTCGTAGCCCTTCTCAAGCAACAATTCGGAGAGATAGGCGCCATCCTGTCCGGTGACGCCGGTAATTAGAGCAACCTTGCTCATGCTGTTTCCTTAATCATATGAGGACGGCCCACGCTGAGATAATCGAATCCTAGATCAGCCACCTTCTGCGGCTTGTACAGGTTTCTGCCGTCGAAAATAATCTTGTTCTTGAGGCCCTCGGCCATCCGGTCCCAATCCGGGCGACGGAATTCGTGCCACTCGGTGCAGATGACCAGCGCGTCCGCGCCCTCGAGGGCTTCGTACATCCCCTCGGCGTATTCGATGGCATCGCCCAACTCGCGCCTGGTGGTCTCGATGGCTTCCGGGTCGAAAGCCACGACTCGCGCGCCTCGCGCCACAAGCGCCTTCACCACGGAGATGGCCGGGCTCTCCCGGATGTCGTCCGTCTTGGCTTTGAAGGCAAGGCCCCAGACGGCGAACGTGTGACCCGAAAGGTCCGCGCCGAACCGATCGGAGACCCATCCTGGCAGCTTGTCGTGCTGCCGCTTGTTGACATTCAGGACAGCTTCCAGCGACTCGAAGTGATAGCCCATCTGGTCTGAGGTGAGCTTCAGCGCCTGCACGTCCTTCGGGAAGCAGCTGCCGCCAAATCCGAGCCCTGGATACAAGAACTTGTTGCCGATGCGGCTATCCAGCCCCATTCCGACCCGCACCTCGTCGACGTTGGCGCCCAGGTACTCACAAAGGTTCGCCACCTCGTTGATGAACGACACCTTCATGGCCAGGAACGAGTTGGCCGCATACTTGGTCATTTCCGAGGAACGCTCATCCATGATGAGGATGGGATTCCCCTGGCGGACGAAGGGCTCGTAGATGGATCGCATGATCTCCGCCGCACGCTCGCTGGACGTGCCAACCACAACGCGCTCGGGCTTCATGAAGTCCGTGACGGCGACGCCCTCGCGCAGGAATTCAGGGTTTGATACCACATCGAAATCCTCGCCCGCCACCAGTCCGTGCTTCTCGAGCGCGGCACGCACGCGATCGGCCGTGCCGACTGGGACCGTGGACTTGTTGACCACCACGCGATAGCGGCGTGTGGCCTGCGCGGCCCAGTACTCGCCGAGGTCGTCCGCAACCTTCAAAACGTACGAGAGATCAGCAGACCCATCGGCACCAGGAGGCGTCGGCAGTGCCAGGAACAGGACGTCCGCCATCTCGGCCGCGTCCGGCAGGCTTGTGGTGAACGTCAGTCGATGCTCACGGACCGACCGCTGGAGCAGGCCCTCGAGGCCAGCCTCGTAGATGGTCGGCGTTCCCGTCCGCAGCGTGCGGACCTTCTCCTCATCGATATCCACACAGGTGACGCGGAATCCGGTATCCGCAAAACACGTCCCCGTGACAAGACCAACATATCCAGTCCCGATTACTGCCAGATGCATTCGTAACTCACATTTGATTCAATTCTGCCAAATTAGCCAATTCAGATCCTCAAACGGCTTTCCGAGGCACATACTGACTGTTCCTCACAGAGTTTGCACGGCCCGGCCGGAGCCGCGTTTCTTTCGGATCATAGGAGTCAACATCGGCGCATTTGGACCCCGCTCAAGGAGATCGGGCCTGTCGCCACGATTCTTCACCCTCCCTCCCGATGCCCTACGCCGTCAAAGAGATCTATTACACGCTCCAGGGTGAGGGCGTCCACGCGGGTCGGCCGGCCGTCTTTCTGCGGTTCTCCGGTTGCAACCTGTGGTCCGGCCGCGAGCAGGATCGGCACGAGGCCGTCTGCCAGTTCTGCGATACGGACTTCTTCGGCACCGATGGACCTGGCGGCGGGCGATACGAGACGCCGAACGCCCTGGCCGATGCCGTCTCCGCAATCTGGGATCGCCGGGAAGCGCCTGAAATGGTCCCGGTGGCGGCGCCGGCCACAAAGGACATGCCCTGGCCGGCGAGGCCATTCGTAGTCTGTACCGGAGGCGAGCCCCTGCTGCAACTGGACGAGGCTCTGCTCGGAGCCTTTCGAGCGCGTGGATTCCAGGTGGCTGTCGAGACAAACGGGACCATCGAAGTCCCCAACGGCATCGACTGGCTCTGCGTATCCCCCAAGGCGGGCGCTGAACTCGTCGTGAGGCGTGGAAACGAACTGAAGCTGGTATTCCCACAGGAGGGTCTAACCCCGGATCAGTTCACCGATTGCGCGTTTGACGTATTCTCGCTTCAGCCGCTCGACGGTCCCGACACGGAAGCCAACACAGCCGCGGCGGTGGCATACTGCCTGGCCCACCCGCACTGGCGACTCAGCCTGCAGACTCACAAGCTCATCGGCCTGCCCTAGCTCTATGAAACGCCTACCCCTCTTTCTACTGGCCGCGCTGCTTTTTGCGGCCTGCTCCGCTCCGGAGCCTGATACCGTGCGGTTTGCCTCGATCAACATCGAAGACATTCGGACCGATGATCTGCGCAATCGGGATCACCCCCGCCTCAAGGCCATCGCTGCACAGATACAGGAATTGGCGCCGGACGTAGTACTGGTGAACGAGATCGCTTTTGATCAGCCCGGAGTCCCGGGATTTGTAGAGGGCGAATCGCCCGGTCTCAACGGCGAGCGTCTCGCTGCGAACTTCCTGGCCGGGCCCCAGAATCCCAACGTTCAGGGGATTGAATATGTGGCGTTCATGGCACCCAGCAACACCGGGATCAACAGCGGCTTCGACCTCAATCGAAATAGCGAGGCGGTGACCACCTATCCCGTGCCGCCATCCGCTGCGCCGGATGGGACTCCAGCTGCCCAGACGCCGGCCGGCCGCGCGT
>JABDJZ010000186.1 GCA_013003255.1 Rhodothermales bacterium | reverse complement strand
CACGGCAGGAGGGGGCTGCGTCGCCTGGTGCTCGGCTCCGTGGCCGAGGAGGTCGTGCGGACGGCTCCCTGCCCGGTACTGACTGTGCACAAGGGAGACCGGACTGAGGTCCTGACCCCCGGGCCGAATGCCGAGGTTCTCGTTCCCGTTGATTTCTCGAGTCACTCCCTCTCCGTCATTCCACTTGCCCGGGAGATGGCCGCTATTTCCGGATCACGCCTGCGGCTCCTGCACGTGGTCGAAGAGGTCGTGCACCCCGCGTTTTACAACGCCGGCGCATTTTCCATTTATGACCTGCAGCCGGACGTAGAGGAACGGGCACTGGAACACCTGAAGGAAGCCTACTCACGGCAGTTCGGACCTGCAGTGCCGGTTGTCTTCGAAGTGATTACCGGACACCCGGCTGTTGAGATCGTTGAGTCGGTCAAGGAGCACGGATCCGGCATGATCATCATGGCCACGCACGGGCTCGGCGGGATGGCGCATGTGTTCCTGGGCAGCGTTGCAGAACGCATTGTCAGGACGGCCAGCTGCCCGGTGCTCACAGCCAAGCTTCCTCTCATCAAGGACGTAACCAAACAGCCGCGCATTCCGGCGGCCGAAAAATCCTGAACTGTCGCCATGCGTGCGCACAAGAACCCCAAAGCGGATATCCGGAAGGACTATCGGATAACCCTTGAGCTCTCGATGATCCTTGCCCTGACCGTGGCCATCATTGCCGTTCGGGCGCCGATGGACGGATCAAGTGGCGATGTAGCCTTCACACTGGCCGAGCAGGAAGTGGTCCAGATGGAAGAGATCGTCCAAACCGAGCAAATAGAACGCCCTCCGCCTCCGCCGCGTCCGCCGGTGCCCGTTGAGGTCCCGAACGACGAGATCCTGGAAGACGTAGTGTTGGATCTGGACATGTCCCTGGACATGGATGCGGTAGTCGAATTGCCTCCTCCGCCGCCTCCGGTAGCCGAAGAGGCCGAGGAACTGCCCGAGCCCGAGATCTTCGTGGTGGTTGAGCAGATGCCCGAGATCATCGGTGGCGTATCGAAAATCTACGAGGCGTTGGTTTACCCGGAAATCGCTCGGCAAGCCGGTGTTGAAGGCCTGGTGGTGGTGCAGGTGGTTGTGGAGCCCGATGGTTCGCCGTCCGGCTTCGAAATCGCCCGTTCCGCCTCCGCCATCCTGGATGGCGCGGCCATCGCTGCAGTTGAGAACCTTCGATTCAAGCCGGGTCGGCAGCGCGGTACCCCTGTTCGGGTTCGGATGGCCATCCCGATCCGATTCCGACTGAGGGACGTCCAGCAAACGGGATCCTGAACCACTCAATCAGGCCCGCACGCTGAACGGGCGCACTCATGGGCGAAGATCCCTGGACAACACGGCAGGAGGATTTCTGGCTCCTCGATGATCCGGAAGCGCGGTCCCGCTTCGTGGTCAACTATGCGGTATTGGCGCCGTCGGCCCAGAACACCCAGCCCTGGATGTTCGCTGCGGACAGGCGCGAGATCGATCTCTTTGCCGACCGCCGGCGGGGCCTTGCAGTCTCCGACCCCGATGACCGGCAACTGACCATTTCCTGCGGGTCCGCGCTCTTTTTCCTGACGCTCGCCATGCGCCGGTTCGGGAGGCTTCCGGTGGTGCACACATTCCCGGACCTGAGCAACCCGGACCACCTGGCGCGTGTCCGGTGGGGCGTCTCGAAACAGCCCACTCCGGAGGTGGAGCGTTTGTTCGAAGCCATCACGCACCCGAGCGTTCAGGTGCCGATGGTATCACAGAAGGCACCTGAAGAGCGACTCATCAGCGAAATACTAGCGGATCTCCATTCGCCCGGAATCTCGGTCACCCGGGTACTTGACAAGAGCGAACGCGCCGTAATGTCCGAACTGACCGCCGAAGCCAAGCAAATTCAGTCCTCAGACGGACGATTCAGAAGGGAGTGGGAGACCTGGAATCATCCTGATCGGAAGCTGAGCCGCGACGGGTGGCCGCAGAAGCCCAAGTCCCGCGGCAGATCCCGGAGGAATGGCAGAGCGGGGAGTTCTCTGAAGGACCCCCTCTGTGGTGACGGGCCGGCTCTGGTGGTC
>JABDJZ010000130.1 GCA_013003255.1 Rhodothermales bacterium | reverse complement strand
GTGCAGGGCCATCCCGTTGCAGATGCCGGCCATGCCGTGCTCGCGGACGCCGAATCGGAAGTACCCTCCGCTTGGCTCATGGGCCTGATGATCGGCACGACCCGGAACAGAGGTCAGATTGGATCCGGTCAGGTCAGCCGAGCCTCCGACAAGCATGTTGAGCAGTGGCCCGACGGATGCCAGCACTTTACCGCTGGCCTTGCGCGATGCCATGTCATCGCCCACGGAGAAGGTCGGCATGGCCGCTTCCCAGCCCTCGGGTAACTCACCGGCCATCCAGGCCGCGTATTCGGCCGCCAGTTCAGGATGAGCCTGCCGGTATTCCGACATGCGGGCCTCCCATTCGCGCTGGCGCGCCGCACCGGCCTATGCCAACTCAGCAAGATGCTCACGTGCCTCGGCGGGTACCGAGAACGGGGGTTCCGCCCACCCGAGCGCCTTTCGTGTGGCCGCTATTTCCTCGTCGCCCAGCGGGCTCCCGTGCGAGGACGCGGAGTCCTGCTTGTTGGGGCTGCCGTAGCCAATGTTGGTCCTGACCACCAGCAAGGACGGCCGTGCATGCTCGGCCCGCGCCTCGGCAAGGGCCTCATCAACGGCATCGACATCGTTTCCATCTTCGACGTCCGCTACGTGCCAGCCATAGGACTCGAACCGCGCCGCCACGTGCTCGGAAAACGAGAGATCCGTGGAGCCGTCGATGGTAATCCGGTTGGCATCGTACAGAAAGATCAGTTTCCCCAGACCCAGGTGGCCCGCCAAGGATGCTGCCTCATGGCTGATGCCCTCCATCAGGTCACCATCGGAGACGATGCCGTAGGTGTGGTGATCGATGACGTGGAAGCCCGGGCGATTGAATCGTGCACCCAGGTACCGCTCGGCGATAGCCATTCCGACACCGTTGGCAAACCCCTGCCCCAGTGGACCGGTCGTGGTCTCGACGCCCCGCGTCACGAAGTTCTCCGGATGTCCTGGCGTCCGGCTTCCCCACTGGCGGAACTGCTTGAGATCCTCCATGGACAGGTCATACCCGAACAGATGGAGCAGACCGTACAGCAGCATCGAACCGTGGCCGGCCGAAAGCACGAAGCGGTCCCGATCCATCCAATCCGGGTCCGCCGGATTGTGCTTCAGGTGCCGACTCCACAGCGTATAGGCCATGGCGGCCGTTCCCATCGGCATCCCCGGATGCCCGCTGTTGGCCTTCTGTACGGCGTCAATCGCCAGGAATCGAAGGCTGTTGATGGTGAGTTCGTCTCGCTCGGAGGCGGTGCGAACGGCTTCGGTCTCCATAGGTGTCGGATGCGTCTGGACCCGCTGGGTCGATGGGAGCAAGATCCCAAATTACGCAGAGCCGTCCGGAGGTTCTGTGAACGTGCCGGATTGTGGAAAACCTGTTCTTGGGCCGCTACACGATGTCCGGCTCGAAAACGAAGTGCCCATCCGATGAGAAGTGCCGCCCGGCGCGGCACGGACCCCGCGAAGTTGAATCCGAGGCCCAGATCCCACCGAGGTTGGGCTTTTGGGTTCGGCGAAGTGGGATATCGCAGGGATATCCTACCCAGGTCGACTCACAACAGTCGCGGGAGTCGAATATGGGCGGCCGATTCTACTTGGGCGCCGGCGACCAGGGCCACGGCCACGGCCACGGCCAAGGACGGATAGTGAGCGGCCCATCGAAGCCGTTCGCGAAAAGAGCCCGAGAAGCACCCCGTCGCGCTCCGGCCTCAGTCCGCGGGCGCAGCCGCCTCGATCATCTCCTGCAGGCAGGCCACGGTCTTGGCTTCCGACCGGATCAGGCGTCCATTGATCATCACCGTCGGCACGCCACCGACACCCAGGCTGCGGATCTGCTCCCGCCGGGAGGCGATCATGGAGCGATTCAGGCCGCGACTCACGCGCTGGGTGAAGACTTCCGGATCCATGCCGAGGTCTGCAGCGATGGATGCCAGTTCCTGGATGGACAGCCCTGAGGACTTCTGGACAGCGAACTGCGCATCGATCATCTCGGAGAACTTCCCGTCCTGGGCCGCCACATAGAGGGCCTCGATCTGGTTGAGCGACTGCGGGAAGACGATGAACGGAATCATGAAGAACTGGGCCTGATCGCCATGTGTGGCGATGACCCGCTTCATGATGGGGTGCATGGTCTTGCAGTGCGGGCAGTTGGGATCAAAGAACTCCAGCACCTGCACGCCGGAGGAGGCGTTGCCCTCGAAGGGATCCGAGAAGGTGACCAGCTGCTCGTAGTTCTCGACCGCCGGGACGTTCTGGTCGTACTCGCAGGTGCCCATCGGGCTGGGAGCGGTCGGCGTTGCCGGGGCAGCCACCGCTTCAGCAGCGGGCGCAGCCTCTGCCACCTCGGCGGCGGGCGCTTCGGCAGGGGCCTCGGCCACAGCCAGTCGGGAGAAGTAGACCACGTCTACCAGTGCAATGACCAGGACCAGGACGCCCAGGCCCACATAGAATTTCTTTCCCTGCATCACTCAGCTACGGGTTGTTTTCCAAAGAGATCGAGACTGACCAGAACTGAAAGCACCGCCACCAGCCCGGCCGAAATCAGGCAGAGCTTGCACCACGCGCCAATCTGGGTGGCCTGCACGTAGACCAGGTAGGCAGAATAGGCCAGGCCTACGTAGACCAGCGCCGCTCGTGCCTTTCGTGCTGTTGTGGGCGCACCGCCCGTTCCAATGACGAAAGAGAGCGCACCGAGCGCGACATAAAAAAGCAGTCCCCAAACGGAGTTCGAAACACCGAACAGCGTGCCGGCATCCGACTGGATCACCGCCTCGCATTCAACCACCGGCGTGGGATCGGAGAATCCAAAGCAGCCGCGGTCAAATCCCCGATCCACCATGAGCCACAGGTGCACCACGACCAGTATGCCGGCCAGTGCCGTGGCGTAAATCGACTTGTCGAGCGTGGCTTTTTGCATGCGAAATCGGGGCTGGGTACCGAGGGGGTATCGGTAGATCCCGCTTTGTGTGAAGACGCGCGGTCCAACAAGCCCGGGTTGCAAACCGTTCCGATCAGCAGCAACTTGCCTCCCAGCCTTTGCCCACATGCAAATCACTCCGGAAGTTGGGAACGAACTGATCATGCGGCTGGCGTTGATCGCCGGCGTGATCATCGTGCTGCTCGTGGTCGTCCGCGTCGTCTCGCGGATTCTGGCCAGCGCCATTCAGGACGCCACCAAGGCGTACCGCGCCATACGGGCCGTTCGGAGGACGGCTGCCACGCTCGGATTCGTGGTCGCCGTCGTGATCCTTTCCCCGGATTCGAGCGGGCTCCTGACGGTGCTGACAGTCATCGGCGCCGGTCTGGCCATCTCGCTCCGGGAGGCGCTCCTGTCCATCGCGGGTTGGCTTCGGCTTGTCACCATGAACGACTACCGCGTGGGCGAACGGATCGAGATCGGTGGTACCCACGGAGATGTCATCGACATCCGACTGCTGCGTACCACCCTCATGGAAACCCGCGCCTGGGTCGAAGCGGACCAAAGCACGGGCCGTATCACGCACGTTCCGAACGCGTGGGTCTGGCTCCATTCCGTCCACAACTACAACCGCGGCTTCAACTTCATCTGGAACGAGCTGCACTTCACGGTGACGTTCGACAGCGACTGGAAGGCGGCACAGGATATCCTGCGCGATTTTGCTGACGAGAGCGCTTCGATCGTGGAGCAGCAGGCCGCCTCAGAGATCCACCAGATGTCGCGGGAGTTCCTGATCCACTACGGGATCCTGACGCCTTTTGTGTATGTCCGGGTCCGTCCGGACGGCGTTGAACTGGTGCTCCGATACCTGTGCGAGGTGCGAAAGCGGCGTGGCACCGAACACGCCTTGACCATTTCGGTACTGGATGCTTTCAAGGCGCACGGCAACATTCGCTTCGCCCACCCGTCGATCGACATCCGGAAGTCACCGACAGCTGAAGGTTCGTGACGCG
>JABDJZ010000123.1 GCA_013003255.1 Rhodothermales bacterium | reverse complement strand
AGCGAGCCCCGATCAGGGCTGCATTTGGATACTCGGGGCACTCCCTCGTGCCGGCAGGCGAAATCGCCCGAGAACCCCCTGAAATCCCCGGATTCGGCCGCTTCCTCTGCGCTCTTCGAGTTTTGTCGGGGGTCCTGTCCCCGCGCAATCTGACGGATAGGCACGCTTCTGGCTTTCCGCTCAAGCGGCAGAAAAGCCCATATCGGGCTGACTGTCAGCCACACTGGCGACAAACCGAGAAGCAATGATGAGCAGCACCTCAAGCCAAGCAGGATCATCCGGAGCCGATAAGGCCGGGGTCCAGCACATGCTGGAAGGGCAGGACAACAAGAAACTGGCCGGGGCCAAGGAGGCCCTCAAGAAGAAGATCCTCCGTCTGGTAATGCAGGAGGCCCTGGAAGAACTTGGCGACGCCGAGTCCATGGCCACCAAGAGCGTCCAGGAAATCGGGATAGAGCCCGAGGATATGGAGCGCCTTCAGGCGGGTATCAAGAAGCAACTGATCCAGAAGGCCGCCCAGGAAGTAACCGGAGCCGATCTCGACGAGATCTCCAACGCGGCCGCCGAGGCTGCCATGGACAACGCCGACATGGACGAGGCGTCCGGGCGTGTAGAGCGCAAGCTGCTTGCGACGCTTTCCGAGAAGGCGCTGGCCGGTATTGGCGATGACGGGGTTACGATTCGAAAGGCCGTAGAGAGCATTTCCGAGTCTAATGCCGACGTCATGGACGAACTGGCTGAGTCGATTCAGGACAAGCTTTGTGGCAGCATCGCCGCCAAGGCCTGGGCCTCAGGAGTCGATACCGAGAAGGTGGTCGAGATGGCCGCCCAGGCGATCGATGAGGACAATCCGTCCGTGGCCGAGGCTATCGACCGCATTCGCGCGTCCGCCGGAGACCTGATTCTCCACAGCATTCTGTCCGAGTTGACGGGCGATGAGGCCGCAAAGGCGCTTGCTGAGGAAGTCTCCCATCGTTTCAAGGAACGCATGATGGGCGTGGTGACGGAGCGAGTGTCGTCAGACCCGGACGCAATTGCTGAGGAACTGTCATCCGAATTTGGACCCAAGTCCGACGTAGTGGTCGCCGCTGCGCGGAAGACCCGGGTTCATGTACTCGAAGAGATTCGCAAGAAGGCGCTGGCCTCCGTGGAGGACGCGCGTGCCGCAGCCCGCGAGGCCTTCCTTGAGATTGATCAGAAGGACAGTCATCTGCTTGATGCTGCTACGGCATTGACCCGCAGACTGACACAGGACATTGCCGAGAAGGCCCTTGAGGAACTCGGTGACGCCGATACGGCCGCCACAGCCGCCCTCAAGATTGCGCGTGAGAGCGAGCAGGTCATCGTGACCGCATCGAACTCCGTGTATGAGACCATGGCCCGCCACGTGGCCGAGGACGCCCGCGAGCGCTGCGCCGATCCGGACCTCCTGGCCGAGGCTGCCCGGGACTACATGGATCCCAAGGACGCCAGTATCACCCGCGCCGTCAGTATTGTGCAGACCCGTCTGTCCGAGATGGTGGCAAGCCGCGCCATCACGGCCCTTGAGGAAGATGGACGCATGCGTGACCTGGCCCGCGAGGCCGCGAACAAGCAGAGCAACGTAGTTGCCAGTTCAGTTGAGCAGATTCGCGATCAGATCATGGACGACATCGTCCATCGGGTTGGTGAGACCTTCCTGGACGCCGGAGACACGGCCCGCCGTGCCAAAGAGCGTATGGGCGAAGGCAATGCCGCGGTGATCGCAGCCAGCGAAGTGCTGAAGGAGCTGGTCCTTGAGGACCTGGCCAAGCAAGCCACATTTACCCTTCTCGAGCCAGAGAAGACCGGCGCCAAGGCATTCGCCCGCATCGATACCGACGACCCGAGATTCCAGAAGACGGCTGACAACGTCCGGGATCGTCTGGTCAAGACCATTGCGGAGTACTCACTCCGGACCCTTGGTGAGTCCGAGGATGCGGCAGATCGCGCACGGGGCTACATCAGCGATACCGACGCTGCCATTGTCTCGGCCACGGCCGTACTCCGGGATCACCTGATTACCGAGATCGCCAAGCGCGGTACGGACGAACTGGGCGACACCCGCGCGGTGGCTCAGCAGTCCAGGGCGCGCATCGAGCCGGACAACGAAAACATTGCAGAGGCCAGTGCCGTGCTGCGCGATCTCCTGATTCAGGACATGGTCGCCATGACGCGTTCGGCCCTCGAGGACGCCGAGGCCGCCGCACAGGAAGCCCTGCAGCGCGTCGATCCGTCTGACGAGGTTCTGGACCGCGTACGCTCTGTATTCAAGGAGCGGGTCCTGATCAACGTGCTGGGTGAGGCCATGCGCGAAATCGGTCAGTCCGTAAACGGGCCCGGCCAGGATGCCGCCATGTTCCAGAACGCCCTCCATGCCATGACCGCACGGGACTCGGCGCGGGCAGGTGCCTGGAATGGCAGCGGATATCAGGCGCAACCGGCACCACAGCGATCACGGTCCAATGAACCCGTAAGCGCCGCGCCTCCAGCGATGATGGTTTCCGATCCGGCAGACCTGACGCCGGCGGCCCATCCTGATGCCTGGGGTGCTCCGAGCGGGGCCGCCACTGCGGCTCCTGCAGCCACACAGACCATCGCGCCTGCCAAAGCCCCGGCCCACGCTGCGTCAATCGAGGCGCCCGACATGGAGAGCTGGGAGTCAGCGGCAGCAGAAGCCGGGTTTGAACCGGCCGTCACCGACGGCTGGGTTCGGCTGAGCGACATCGAGGATTCGGACCGGGTTGTCGAATTGACGCCTCCGGAGCCCATGGAGCCCATGGAAGACTTCATCACCACCGAGTTCGTGGACCACGAACCGCAGGAAGACCCCATGGAGTCCTACCAGCCGGCGATCATTGAGCCGCCACCAAGAATCAAGTTTCAGGTTACCCTGGACGGAAAGCCGGCCACATGGCCCGGTTCGACGTTGAATCCGGAAGCCGCTGCGGCTGCGCCGGAGCAGGCCAATGCGATGCCTGCCCAGGCAGCATCTGCCCGGCCGCCCGCCCAGCCAACGCCGGCCCAGCCAGCGCCCGCTAAGCCAACGCCGGCGCCAAAAGCGGCTACCCGGGCAGAGCAGCCTCAGCCAGAAGCTGTAGCGCCGAAGCAGACTCAGGCCTCATCACGGCCGGACAAGGTTGACATGACCTGGGACGCCGACGCAGGCCACCGCTGCTATGTCTATGGCTACGTGAAAGCTTCCGAGATTGGATCAACGCCGCCGGAAGGCGTCGCCGGTCTGGAAGAATCGCAGCCCGTCCGCTTCGTGACGCTCCGCGGAGTCCGCGCGATCGTATCCAAAGTCCCATCCCGCCAGTTCGGCGAGGAGGAACTGGCCGACTGGAGCAAGGATGCCGAGTGGGTCAAGGACAAGATTCGGGCACATGCGGCCGTCCTCGACGCATTCAAGGGCCACGGGACCGTGATGCCCGTCCGCTTCGGTTCCGTCTTTGCCAATGAGGCAGACGTTGCTGTCATGATGAACGCCGAGTACGACCATGTCTCCGAGACGTTGGATCGCCTTCAGGACAAGCAGGAATGGAGTCTCCGGATCACGCGTGACAGCGATCGTCTGAGTTCGCGCATCGCGGCTTCCGGCCAAACCGTTGAGGAATCCCTGGGTGCCATCTCCACGGGAGTTGCCCAGTTTATCCGGGACGAAATGGAGAGTGCCGGGGAACTGGTTGACGAGGAGATTCTCTCCACGGTGACCGAGAACTGCATTCGACGGGCGCACGATGCCCTGATGCCCTGGAGCGTGGATGGAGCGCAGAAGGCACTCGTGACCGCTCCTGGCGTCGATATGGTGTTCAACGCCGCCTACCTGGTTGAGTCCGGACAACTCTCGGACTTCAAGGAAGAGGTCGAGCGCCTTTCCAAGGAGATGGAGCCTCTCGGAATGACTCTGGATCTGACCGGTCCATGGCCCGCCTACCACTTCGCCGATTCGGACGAAGATGGCGCGTCAGAACTAGTGCCGGTCGCAGGATAGCCGTCTCATCACGGCTTCTCGGGGAGCGCCCTCCGGACCGCGGTTCGGAGGGCGTTCTTTTTTGGAATCGAAGCGGGCCGTCGCGAGTACGCAGGCAAAGGCGCACGGACGCCATGGGCCCAAGCAATCGGGTCATGGACTGCCGGTTTGACTGCGCCGCCCTCGCACCTCCCAATTCGAGCTGACTTGCGTCCATCCTTCGAACGTTTCCTGGCCCTGAGATACCTCACCGGTGCGGTAGGGCAGGACGGCAAGCGGGGGTTTCTCCGATTCGTGACCCTGGTGGCCATCGGTGGCGTGGCCGTGGGCGTGGCGGCGCTGCTGGTAGCCCTGGCCATAGTTCGCGGTTTCAGCCACGAGATCGAGGCGAAAATCGTGGGGTTCGGAGCGCACGTCCAGGTGGAGAGCTTGCCGGACGCCCCGCTCTCCGGGGCAGCTGCACTGAGCGCCAGCGTGGCCGAGGAACCCGGCGTGGTCCAGGTCGACCCCGTGGTGCAGGACTTCGTGCTTCTCCGGCGCAGTTCCACCGAGGTTGATGGCGCCTCGATCTGGGGGACGGACCGCATTCCCGCGTATGTCGCCGACAGGGTAGAGGGCTCGGTGCGGTTGGATACCATGCTCTCCGGTCAGCCGGCCATGGTGGTCGGTGCCGGATTGGCCAAGACGCTCAATGTCTCTGTGGGAGACAGGCTTACGGCGTTCAGCATACGTAATGCCGCAACCCGATCCGCGGGTGGAGTGCGGGTTGCCCAGTTTCGTGTCGGCGGCATCTTCGAGACGGATCTGGCGGATTTTGATGAGCTCTATGCCTTCGTAGACATGGGCGAGGCCCGCTCCCTCGTGGGTTATGGGGAGGACGAGGTTACCCGTCTCGACCTCACGCTGGAGGACCCGGGCACGGCCGACGCGGTGGCCCTGTCCCTGGAGCGAAAGCATGCCTACCCGGTGATGGCCCGATCCATATACGATGTCCATCGGAGCCTGTTTGCCTGGGTGGATCTGCAGGAGGCAATCATCCCGCTGGTGATCGCCGTGATCATTCTGGTGGCGGCCTTCAACATCATCGGGACACTGCTGATGATCATGCTGGAGAAGACCAGGGAGGTCGGCGTCCTGCGCAGTCTGGGTGCCTCTGCGAAGCGCCTGCGGCGATCCTTCCTGCTGCTGGGCGTCCTTATCGGCTCGGTCGGGATGGTCCTGGGGGAGGTGCTCGCCCTGACGCTGTCGCTACTGCAACTCGAGTTCAGGCTTATCCGGCTTCCTGCCGATGCCTACTTCATGAACGTCGCGCCAATTGCGCTGAACGCGTGGGATTTTGTGCTCGTCGCCATTCTCACGGTGACCCTCTGCGGCCTCTCCGCGTATCTTCCTGCCCGATTCGTGTCCCGGATCGATCCGATGAAAGCCATTCATTTCAAGTAGCTCTCCCATGTCTCTCTCCGTAGGCGATCGCGCCCCTGATTTCTCACTGTTTACCGATGAGAAGGAAGCGTTCACGCTGTCTGAAGCCGTAAAGACGGGGCCCGTGGTCCTTCTGTTTTTCCCTGCTGCGTTCACCGGTGTGTGCACGACGGAGGTCAACGAGGTCAGCAATGATCTGGGTGCCTACGGAGACAGCACCACGGTAGTAGGCATCTCCACCGACT
>JABDJZ010000114.1 GCA_013003255.1 Rhodothermales bacterium | reverse complement strand
ACGCGCTACGAAGTGGCCATTCTGCCCTGGGGTGCCACGGAGGCGCACAACTACCACCTTCCGTATGCCACCGATACGATTCAGTGCGACCACATCGCGGCGGAAGCGGCGTCCAGGGCCTGGTCTGCGGGAGCGAAGACCATCGTACTTCCCACCGTGCCCTTCGGGGTCCAGACCGGCCAGCTGGACATTCCGCTGTGCCTGAATCTCAACCCCAGCACCCAATTCGCCGTGCTCTCTGACATGGTGGCAAACGTCGAGGCCGCCGGCATTCCCAGACTCCTGGTCCTGAACGGACACGGCGGGAATGACTTCAAGCAGATGATCCGCGAGCTTCAGCCCCGGACCGAGGTATTCCTGTGCACGCTGAACTGGTACCAGGTGCTCGATCCGCGACAGTGGTTCGATGAGCCCGGCGATCACGCGGGCGAAATGGAGACCAGCCTGATGATGCACGTGGCCCCCAACCTGGTCTCTCCGCTTTCCGAGGCTGGTGACGGGCGGGAAAAGAGCGCACGCGTCGCCGCCTTTCGGGAAGGCTGGGCCTGGGCCCCGCGCCAATGGACCTCGGTCTCTTCCGATACCGGTGTGGGCAACCCCGCGCGATCGACGCCCGTAAAGGGTGCGGACTTCCTGGATGCACTTGCCGACAGAATCGCGGGCTTCCTGGTTGAGCTTTCGGCCTCCGACCCCAACAACCTCTACGGTGACTGAGCCATGATGATCGTTACGACTCCCACCATCCACGGAAAGAACATCACGCTGACCCACGGTCTTGTCCGCGGAAACACCATCCGTGCCAGGCACATCGGAAAAGACATCGGTGCCGTCTTCAAGAACATGGTCGGCGGAGAGATCAAGGCCTACGGCGAACTGCTCGAGGGAGCCCGGGAGCAAGCGCTCGAGCGCATGATGGAAGATGCGCGTGCGCTTGGCGCCAATGCCGTGGTCTCTGTACGAATCGCCACATCCGTCGTCATGGGCGGCGCCGCTGAAATGCTGGCATACGGGACGGCGGTGACGGTCGAGGATGCGTAAGTCCCCCGCGGTTGCGGTCGCGGATGCGCAGGTCGTCGCGGCCGAGCGCGCCCCCGGGGCGGCTGGCAGGGCCTGGGATTAGCTGTTCAGGTAGACCAGGGCGGCTGACATCACCAGCATGAGGAACGCCGGGAGCGATTTCATCGGCGGGTCCTGGACCTTGACATGCATCGCGATGGCACCAACCATGAGGATGGCCACGACAGCCGCCGCCGGGGTCACCAGGGATGGCATCCAGACCCCCGCAATGAGCGCAATTCCGGCCACGATCTTCAAGCCACCTACCACATAGAAGGCAACATCCGGCAATCCGTATGCGTCAAATTCCTCTTTGAGGGAGGCGGCGGAACCGCCGCGGTAGGCCGTTGATGACTTGGCTCTGAGCAACCAGACGTTGAGTAGTCCAAGTCCAACGACCAGTTGCAGAATCATTGAGAGTGACATGGTGGGCGCGGCTTTCCTCGAGTTGAATCAGGGGCAAGCTAGTTCCCCACCCACATAAAACACAGCACCTTGACCGATCCACTCGTCGTATTGGCCACCGTCCTTTCGGGACTTGTGTTCCTTTACTATGGCCTGGCTGTGTTTTTCTCAGAGGCCATGCTGGTCGAGTTTGAGCGGTTTGGGCTGAGCAAGTTCAGGCGCCTGACTGGCGCGCTGGAGATCCTGGGTGGCGCCGGACTGCTGGTCGGTCTGGCCTTTCCGTTCCTGACCGTATTCGCAGCCGGCGGGCTGACGCTCCTCATGGCTCTGGGCGTCATCACCCGAATTCGCGTCGGCGATTCGCTTGTGGAGACGGCCCCGGCCTTCATCCTCATGGTGCTCAACTTCGGAATCGTCCTCTTCGCGCTCCGGGCTCAGCCGGTATGTTAGTCTTCCGGCGGCCGATCCCCGTGGAGCGTATAGGTGCGCAGTTTGTGCGCGATATCGAGGGCTCGCCGCTCCCTTGTGGCTGACTGCTTGGCCCCGCAAATGTGCACCGCCATGGACCGTTGTCTTCCGGGAGTGAAACCGTAGAAGCGCTCGGCGGCCTCCGGATCGAGGTCGAGTACGGCGACCAGCTCTTCGCACAATTCGATCCGGTCGGGGTCCGGATCAGGCCACATCTCAACAATGACCGGTTCCTCCGTTGAGATGCCGAGGTCTTTCAGCACGCTCTTGCCGACAACGATCCCGAACTCGCCGTCACGGCTTTGAAACAGGTACCGGCGTACCGTCTGCTCGTTGACAAGGATCTCGACACGCCTGGTCCCGGCCGCCACGTACTTCTCTGCGATCTCCGGTGGCACGAGTAGCATGGTGGCTACCACCGCCGAGTCCATAAGCGTGACCCTGGTGGCAAATACATCGATCTCTGCGGGCATCTTGTCTCGAATCTTTCGGCCCTCGCCTTTCGTTTGTCTGCGCGATGGAAGATATCCTCCGCGAGAAGCTAGCCAATCTGCCCAAGAAACCCGGCGTCTACCAGCACAAGGACGCCTTGGGCAAGGTGCTTTACGTCGGCAAGGCCAAGAACCTGCGGAACCGGGTCAACTCGTACTTCAAGGCGGCCGGCCATACGGAAGGACGGCTCCGTGCCCTCGTCCGGAAAGTGGCCGATGTCGATGTCATTGTGACGGACACCGAGGCCGAGGCGCTGATTCTCGAGAACAACCTGATAAAGCGTTTCCGTCCGCGCTACAACGTGAACCTGAAGGACGACAAGTCCTACCCGTACATCGTCATCAAGAAGGAGCCCTTCCCACGGGTTTTCCCGACGCGCCGGGTTTACAAGGATGGCTCGAAGTACTTCGGACCGTACGCTGATGTAAAGAGCATGCGGCTAATGCTCGACACCATCCGCTCCATCTTCAAGCTGCGGACGTGCTCGCTCAACCTGTCCCCCAAGCCCATTGCGGACGGCAAGTACTCGGTTTGCCTCCAGTACCACATCAAGAAGTGCCTGGGGCCCTGCATCGGCCTTGAAGCCGAGGAGCACTACGACAATACCATCCGTCAGGTTGAACAGCTCCTGAACGGGAAGACCGGCACCCTCATTCGCCTACTGAAGGACGAAATGAAGGACCAGGCCGCCGCGATGAACTTCGAGGTGGCGGCCGACCTCCGTAACCGCATCCGCGCTCTGGAGAAGTATGCGGAGCGGCAGAAGGTGGTCAGCATGGAGGAGGTTGACCGCGACCTCTTTGCGCTGGCCGTGGATCGTGAGGAGGCCATCGCCAGTGCCGCCATGTTTCAGGTCCGGGACGGCAAGATTGTGGGCAGTCGGCAACAGTATCTGAACCGCATCGAGGACGAAAGTAATGCCGCTCTCATGCAGCTTGTGGTCGAGCGCTACTACTCGGAGGCCACCTTCTACCCGGACGAGGTCTTCCTTGACACGCCCCTTGAGGATCCTGACACCGTAGCTGCATTCCTGAAGGAGCAGAAGGGCCGCAATGTGGTGCTCCACGAACCGAAGCGGGGCGAGAAGGCGGCGCTCATCCGCATGGTTACCTCAAATGCAGCCCTGATCCTGGAGGAGTTCCGGCAGCAGCGTGTCGTCCAGGGTGAAGGCCGGATTCCCCATGCGGTTCGCCAGCTGCAGGATGACCTGAAACTGGCCAAGCCACCGAGACGGATCGAGTGCTTCGATGTCTCCCATTTGGGTGGCACAGGGGTCGTAGCCTCCTGCGTGGTGTTCATCGACGGCAAGCCACGAAAATCAGAGTACCGCTCCTTCAAGGTCCGCTCCGTGGGTGGAGGACGATCGGATGATTTCGCCTCCATGGAGGAGGTGGTCCGTCGTCGATACACGCGAAGGGTCGAGGAGAACGGATCCCTCCCGGATCTCCTCGTGATAGATGGCGGGAAAGGGCAACTCACCAGCGCGATGTCTGCGCTGCACGATGCCGGCGTCTATGGGCGGTTCCCGTTGGTGGGACTGGCCAAGCGACTGGAGGAAGTCTTCTTCCCCGGAGACCGGGACTCCGTGTTCATCCCGCGCGCGAGTGCCTCCCTGCAACTCCTGCAGCAAGCGCGCAACGAGGCTCACCGGTTTGCCGTTCGTCTTCAGCGGAAGCAGCGAAAGCGGGATCTGAAGACCGAGCTCACGGATGTCCCCGGTATCGGCGAGCAGACGGCACGCAAGCTCATCGAACAGTTCGGGTCCGTGCGAGGCGTCCGGGATGCGGGCGAAGAGGAACTGCGCGATGCGGTGGGTCCGAAGAC
>JABDJZ010000110.1 GCA_013003255.1 Rhodothermales bacterium | reverse complement strand
AGCTTGAACTCCACCGAATCCCGGAGCTTGCGAATGCGGTCCCCATCCTGGCCCCAGCTCGAAAGTCCCTTCTTCCAGACGCCGGCCATTGAGGCTGCGAACTCGTCAGGGGTCTGGCCCTTCCGGGCCGCGGCGCCTTCGTCAATCCAGGGACGGAAGTCCTCCGGCCTGAGCTCGGGGAACGTCAGAAGCAGGTTCGTCAGGTCACCCTTGACGTCGATGGAGATCGACGGAATGCCGTCAATCGCCGCCTCTTCCAGCATCCCGACTGCCAGGCCGGTCTTACCACTGCCCGTCATCCCGACGATCACGCCATGTGTCGTCAGATCCTTGGAATCGTAGAGGACGGGCTTCTCACCGGGAGCACTATCCGGGCCGTCAATCTCACGGCCCAGATAGAACGCTCCCAACTTTTCGAAGGCCTCGGTGCCTACCTCAGCCATACTGGTACCTAGTCAAGCGCCGGAATGCGAATCACCTGACCTGGGTAGATGAGATCCGGGTCCTTGATCACCTCGCGATTCGCCTCGAACAGCTCCTTGTACTTCATCGCATCGCCGTACTCGGCCTTGGCGACCTTCGACAGGGAGTCTCCCTTCTGAATCGTGTAGTAGTTGACCTGAACCGGAGCCGGGAAGGTGAGCCCGGAGTCATCGACTCGCTCGATTCCCTTGACGTTACCCGCGATCAGGGCCGCCTTCTCCTTGCTGGCCTGCGAATCTGCCTCGCCGGTGAGCGTGACGACGCCGTCGTCCTCGACCACCTCAATGCTGATCAGCTGAGCGCCGAGTGACTTCTGGAGGAGTTCCTTGATCTCCTCGGAGCGGTCCCCGCCCTTGAAGATGTCGGCGCCGACGTTTTTCAGAAAACTGATGAGACCCATGGGATTTCAGTATTTAATGGAAATGCAGTGCAGCAATATAGACGCACTTCCCAGGGCTCAGGACCGGGGATTTCCCTAAAACATCGGTGAATACTCCGGGGCTGCTGAGCGGGCGCCTCTTCGTGGGTGAAGTGGCCTGGGAGGCCACCAGGACCGAAAACTCGCTCAGGCATCCTCCTCGAACGCCTGCTTGAGTGCGACTCCGACCAGGGAATCCACCTCAGACGGGTCCTGCAGTTCGATGCGGAACGTGATCCGGTCACCCTTGGCCTTTCCGCCGGTATCGATGAGCCGGTCGGACTCCGGCAGTGTTTGGCTCTGGCGAAGGGACAGGCCCAGGTCAACACGCTTCTGTGTTGCTGGCCGCAGATTGGCAATCACCCTGGTTCGATAGATGCTGAGTCCGGTGCGCGTCGGGCAGAATCGAACCTCATCACTCACGGCCATCGCCATCCTGACCACCGCGTCGTGAATCGACCGCAGGTGCGCCTTCTTACCTGAGTACGCGTGGTCAATGAATCCGGGCGCAGCCTTCAGGTAGGCGTCGGCATTGGCCCAGATCCCACCGTCACCGTGGGCGAAGCTGGCAATCCCCGATGCGGTGGTCATGCCGAGGCCGTAGCTCTTTCGCAGCCATTCCCGGCAGACCTTCTCTCCGTCAGGACCGTCCTGGAGGGCCAGCGTGACCCACTCTTCCATGCTTCGGCCCGTGCGCTCGGCCATGTTGCTGATCACGGATGCCGAATAGGCGATGGCCGGGTGCTCAGCATAGTCTGGGTGCCAGGGCATGGGGTCAGGAAGTGCGGGTGTGTGACCGGAGCCGCAGGATACACAAACAAAGCAGGCCGGACATTGCTGTCCGGCCTGCAGGTCCGAAAACGGGCGGTGGGTGTTTCGTGCGTCCTACGCTACGACGCCCGTGTTTCGATGACTACCTCCTCCAAGGAGTCTATTTCACCAGCGTCATGGTCCGAGCAATGCTCTGGTCGCCGGCATCCAGACGGTAGATGTAGAGCCCGCTCTGCAGACCACTGGCGTCAAAGGTCACGGAGTGGCTTCCCGCTGGGTAGGTGCCACTGGCCAGTTGGGCCACCTGACGACCGAGGACGTCAAAGACTGCCAGCGAGACGTCGGCGCCGGCCGGCAGCTCAAACGAGATGGCGGTGCTGGGATTGAACGGGTTCGGATAGTTCTGTCCGAGGGCGTAGGAAACCGGGGTCTCCCCTTCTGGCGTTGTACTGGTTGACGAGGCCGCGCCCACTTCGAACACGCCGCCGTTGGTGCCGGCGAATACGGTTCCTGACGGGCTGACAGCCACCACGGACACCTCCTGGCCACGCAAGCCGATTCCGGTGATGCCGGTGTTAGCTGTAATGGTCCCAGCGAATTCCGTCGTGGTCAGGACGCCGAATCCCCATGTCGCCATGTACAGCGTGGTTCCTGCTGCGTCGAAGGCGAGCGAGCGGACTTCGGGGTAGACGTTTACGACCGTCACGGCATCATCAAGCGTGAAGGAAGAGTCAGCAGCTGCGACGCGGGCCCAGGCCCCGGTGGCACTGGTTACGTCATCGAATTTCCACACGCCCGATGCCGTACCGGCATACATCTCATTGGGCGATGCCGGATTCATTTCGAGGTCGAAGACGTAGTTACCGCCAGTTGACGTATTCGGCGTCAGACCCGGGGTGAGGAGCGAAGAATTGTCCGTAAACGCGACCCATAGGCCACCGTGATCGGCACTCACATAAACGCCATAGCCTGGCGTTCCTGCGTACACCGTACCGGCGATCGTCGGATGCGCCAGGAGCGTCCATGGGGTCTGGCTGGATCCACCCGGCAGGCGACCGTTGAAGATCCAGGATGCTCCGCCGTCCGTGGAGATGAAGATGTTGCCGTCGTCAGCCGACAGGAAGATGACGTTGTCGACCGGTGACTGCGTGATAGCCTGTACGGTATGCACGGCGAGCGAGTCGAAGTTACTCTTGACGTACGGGGTCCAGGTGACGCCCTTGTCGTCGCTGTAGAAAAGACCGGTCGCCTCAGTGTCGGTCTGCTGTCCGCCGGAACCAGAGGCGCCAAGCAGCAGGCGCGCGCCGGAGTTGACCTCAGCGATATCGTTGACCGTCAACGGGTTGGTAAGACCGGACGGGTCGGTCCAGCGATTCTTGCCAATGGCGCCAGGCACGCTGCGGTAGACTCCGTAAGAGTGGGTACCGACGAGCTGAACTTCGCTTCCGCCGTCGTCGATGAAGACCACCGAACGTGCGTGGGCGAAATCAGGAAAGGCAATGTTGGAAGTCACCTGAGCCTCAGCCGAGGATGCCATGAAGGTCACCAGGAAGGCGATCAGGCAGGCTGGACGCAAGCTGCGACCGATGACATTGTAGAAACTGAACATGTTGGGTGCTCCTCCGACAACGGAACCGGGAAGTCCCGGGCGTCGCTCGTATTTGGTCTGATTCGGCAGTTTCTCCACCCGTTTCCAGGCAGGTTGTGGTCCGGACTATTCCGGGTGCATCCCCTCCGCCGGAAGTCCGGGTTCGGGGACAGGTGTACATCGGTGACGCTCCCGTTTCCGGGCGACCGAATTGGAAGTCCGGTCATCCAGAGCGGGACACCTGGGGTGCCTTCACTCGGGATCGTCAATGGTTGGGTACGGGACGAATCACAAAATTCGCGACATGGGTGCGCTGAAATCGGTCAGCGAGAGCCGGGAAACGGACATCAGGGGCGGCGGCCCCACCGATATAATCGCCGTTTTTGGCCCGTTCTGGCGCTAAATGACAATCGGCCGGACCCCCACTGGGAATCCGGCCGATTCATGTCCGATTTATTTCACAGGCGCACCTGCACCCGGGGTCCTGCCTGTGCGGCAGACCCGGAAAACGCAGTCCGCAAGTGCCCCAGGCGCTACTTCATGAGCACCATGACCCGGTCTACGCGGTCACCGGCGGCCTGCAGGCGATACAGATAGGGACCGCTGGGCAGGTCCCCGGCATCAAACGCCACCTCATGCTCGCCGGCCGGAAGCACCCCGCTTGCCAGCGTCGCCACCACCCTGCCGAGCAGATCGTGCACCGTCAGCGTTACCTCTCCCGCTTCGTGCAGCGCAAAGGCGATGGTAGTCCTCGGGTTGAATGGGTTGGGGTAGTTCTGATCAAGTCGCGTGTGGATCGGAATCTCCGCTGGCACGGGCTCCGCGGCCGTTGTAACACCGGCAAGGGCCATATTGACCGTTCCACCCGTAGCGGGCGCGGCCACCAGCTTGGTACCGTCCGGACTGACCGCGACGATGCCCACCTGCTGGTGCCTGAGCGTCACATCCACCCAGGAGGGGAATGTGGCGCGATCACTCGGCAGTTCGAAAACGCCCCCGCCCCACGTGGCCACGTACATGGAACCGGTAGCGGTCGGGGACGGATCGACCGGCCCGAAGGCAATCGAACGCACGTCCTTGAACTTGCCCAGTCCGGTCGAGGCGTCCAGCCAGGTAACCCCGGCATCCTGCGAGTAGAAGATGCCGAGTGGTGTCGCCGCCCAGAGGGTCGTCGGGCTCAGCTCGGGGTCGAACTCCAGGTCAAAGATGTGGATGGACCCACCGTGCGGCAGCGCCCCTCCAGAGACCTTGACCCAGGTCTCACCGTAGTCATCACTCCTCCATACACCGTCTCCGAACGTGCCTGCGAACACGCGGCCAGCTACAACCGGATCAGCTGCAAGCGCCCACGGCGTGTGCGAAGCACCTCCCGGAAGGCGACCTGCGAAGTCCCAGAAGCCGCCGTTCAGCCGCCAGACCTGCCCATCGTCTGCAGAGATGTAGACCGTGCCATCCACCGGCGACTCGTCCATGGCATGAACCACTGTCAACGTGGCTCCGCCAAAGTCCACCGGCTGGAAGCTTCGGCCTCCGTCGGTTGATGTGTGGAGCCCACCGTAGCTGTGGGTGGCCATGTAGACCGTTCCGCCCACCGATACAAGGAGGTCGTTGACCACCAGGTTGGCGGGCAGGTTGCCCAATACCGGCGCCCAACGGTTTCCGATGACCCCCGGAATACTGCGATAGAGGCCCTGATTGAAGGTGCCCGCCAGAGTCTCCGTCTGCCCAAGCGTGTTCACGTGGAACGCCACGGCCTGGACGACGACACCGGTTGGGAAGCGGATGGGCTGTTTGAACGTGAGGGTGACTGAGGCCGAATTGTTGGTCAGGTCCGGATCACCGGGACTCGCGGCCGCAATGCTGGCCGTGTTCACGGTCGTGCCCGAGCCGCCACTCGGAACGGAGGCGCTGTATTGCAGGGTCGCCGACTCACCGGCTGCCAGTCCGATACCACTCCACGTGATGGTGGCACCCGAGCCGCCGGTACTACTGAAGGTGCCCTCTGAGGCGATCTCATTGCAGACACAGATCAGGGCCGCCGGAAGCGTATCCGTCACCTGAATGCCTGAGGCCGTCGACGGACCGTTGTTGGTGAGTGTCAGGGTGAACACCACCACATCTCCTGTGAAGAGATTGGTGCTGCCTGCCGTCTTCGTCAGTTGCACATCGGCGAGGGTTGGATCATCAATCTGCGTTTCGATGCCCGTAAACGAGATCGTCTGGCGATTGGTGAACGTCCAGGACCCACTTCCTCCTGCGTTGGTCAGGGAGGCGCCGGTCGTCCCCGCCAGGACAATGTCGAGCACGTCTCCGGGTGCCACCGTCGGGTCCCCGCCGGCGACACTGAACGCAAAGACGGCGGAAGGCGTGATGTTGAACCTGTCACTGCCGGTACCGCCGTTGATTTGGGGTGCCACAGTCAGTCCTGAGTCCATGGCGCCGACGTTAATGGTGTCATCCCCGGCTCCGAGGTTGACCGTCAGCGTTGCCGTGGGGTTCAGGAAGGTCACCGACTCCGCAAAGTCCGCGTCGATGAAGGAGTAGTTGTTGCCCGGCACCCCGTCATCGCTCAACGTCACCGTCTCGGTCCCGGCCGTGAACGTAAAGATCCGGTTCAACGCCGACAGGTTGTCCAGAATGGGGTCCAGTCCGGTGTACGTGGCGATAAGCGATCCATCCACCGTCACCGATCCGTCGTTCTCACTCACGAAAGTGTGTTCCACAGTGGTGATCCCCGTGCCACCCGTGAGCGTCATCGAGTCGAAACCAAGACCGCCATTGAACACAACGCCGGCCGCAGGCAGCAGCCCCAGCAGGTCGAGATCGATCTCAAGGGTGTCATCGCCGACCGTCCCTTCCACGATGATGGCTGCCACTGCGCTCGGGCTGCCTCGGAAAATCTCGACGCCGTTCTGGATGATGACGAGCTGCACGCCATCCAGAATGAGTTGCGTGGCCGTGGCCGTTCCCACGCCGCTCAGGTTACCCTGAAGATGAATGTTTGCGGCCGTCGTTGAGTTGTCAAAGGCCGTCTGGCCACCCGCGAAATAGGCCACCGAGCCTACAGGTGCGCTGAAGAAGCCCAGCGCCGGACTTGTACTCAACGCGTAGGGGCTCAAGACGCCCTCGTCCACGTTGGCCCTTGACGAGGAGTTCAGAACGAAGGCCGGCACGTTGGTGAAGCTGGCGTTCGATTCCGTGATCCACGTATTGACCACATCTGCCACCACACCCAGCGACAGGTCCTGGTAGGTATTACCTGACACGTCGACGCCCGAATCCAGCGCAGCGGTGTCATCATCCTGGCCCAGAGCGATACCCACGCCGGGCTGGGTCAGTTTGATGTTGTGGACCCCGTCGGCAAAGTCGCGGAACCGGTTCCCGGCAATCACGGCACCGTCACCGGCGTTGGCCCCGGTCGTGCCCATCAGGAATACGCCGGCACCACCGGAAGTCCCGTTGAAGACTCCGAATCCACCGAGGTCAAACACGTCATTGCCCAGGACCTGAAGGTTGGTGAGGTTACCGCGATTGCCCACGGTGCCCCCGCCCATTCCCCAGATGCCGTAGCTGTAGGAGAAACCGGTCGAGTTGGGATTGGCCGCGCCCATCCCGTGGATGAGGTTGTTCTGTAAGGTCACGCCATCGAACGCTCCGAACATGCGGATTCCAGCCCAGGTCTGGAAGTTGCCTTCGATTTCGAAGCCGTCGATGGTCACGCCGCTGCTCGCAACATCGAAACCGTAGTCCAGCCCGGAGGCATCCAGAATGGACTCGGTGGCCGCCCCTGCGGTCCGGGCCGTAGCCACCGTACCGGCACGATTGCCGTTGATGGTGATGTCTTTGTCCACCCGGACGCTTTCAGCAAAGGTCCCCGCACCTACATCGATCACGTCTCCCGCAAAGGACCGGTCAACCGCCCACTGAATGGTCCGGCAGGGATTGGCCGCGTCGGTACAGAGGTTGAGTGCATCAGAGCCCGTCGTTCTGACGTACCGGGTCTGGTTCACCGGGTAATACACGGTGCTTGAGACGCCGGAGGCCGGGAAGATCAGGAGGGCTTCGTTGTCCCGCACGTTGTACGGCAGCAGAGCCGCCTCATTCACCGTGCCGTATCCGTCCAACCGGGCAACGAAGGCATCGACACCGGAAAACGCCCCGTTACTTTCGGTCACCCGACTGTCATCCGTCTGCATGACGGCGCCGATCCGAACGTCGGTGTAGGTATTCGTGGTGATCTGAACCCCGGTGTCGGTGCGACTGGCGTCATCGTCCTGAAGGACCGCCACGCCCAATCCCGGCTGGGGCCACAGCGTGTGGGTCCCATCTTCCATGTCCTCGAAACGGTTGGTGGCAATCAGTGCCCCCGTGCCCGTGTCGTTGCCGATGGTGCTGAAGAGGAACACACCGGCTCCACCCGAAACGTGGCCACTTGGAAGCGCCGAACCGCCGAGGTCAAAGACGCGGTTGAAGTTGATGTTCAGCCCGGACAGCGTTCCTCTGGCGGCGGACGATCCATCGCCCAGGCCCCAGACCCCGTAGCTGTACGAGAAGCTGGTGGAATTCGGGTTCTCGCCCGAAAATCCGTGGATGTTGTTGTTCGATACCGTGACCCCACTGCGGGTCCCGAACATCTTGACGCCGGCCCAGGTGGTCGCATCGCCTGTGATCTCGAAACCGTCGATGGTGACGTCATCTGATTGCACGTCAAAGCCCACCTCGAACCCGCTGGCGTCAAGGATGGACTCGCCGGCCGACCCGGGCGTCCGGTTCCAGGCCTGCACGCCCTGGCCGGTCCCGTTGATTTCAAGGGCCTTGTTCACGGTCACCGTCTCCGCGAAGGTACCCGATCGTACCTCGATGATGTCGTCATCAAAGGCGCGATCCACTGCCCACTGGATGGTTCGACATGGATTCGCGGTGTCCGTGCACAGATTCAGCGCGTCAACACCGGTGTCATCCACGTACCGGGTCTGTTGGACCGGCACGTACACCTTGCTCGAAATGCCGATCAGCGGAAGCACCAACAGGTGCTCATCATCCCGCGCGTTGAATGGGGCGAGCGCCACCTCGTCCACCGTGCCAAGCCCATCCAATTGGGCCACCAGCACATCGGCTCCGGAGAACGACGCGTTGGCCTCAGTCACGAGGCTGGCGGTGGTCTGCATGACCACGCCAAGCGTCGAGCCCGAGTACGTGTTGCCCGTTACAAGGGCACCCGAATCCAGGCGACCGCTATGGTCATCCTGCAGGAGTGCTACGCCAACGCCCGGCTGTCTCCAGAGCGTATGGACTCCGTCGGCCAGGTCGGCGAACCGGTTTGAGAAGATGTGCGCGCCGGTGCCGGTAGCACCGCCGTCCAGGCTGAACAGAAACACGCCGGCCCCTCCCGAAGTGTGCCCGCTACCCAGAAGTGAGCCGCCCAGATCATGAATGTGGTTGGCACTGACTTCCACGTCCGTGATCGTGCCTCGACCCGTGGCATCCCCGTCACCAATGGCCCACACTCCGTAGGCATACGAGAATGAGGTGGAATTGGGATTCTCATTGGCCATCCCGTGGATGAAGTTGTTCCGGACGGACAGGTTGTCCCGAGTCCCGAATGCCTTCACCCCCGCCCACGTCGAGGCGTCCCCCACGATATCGAAGCCGTCGATGACCACGTCATCCGCCTGGATGTCGAAGGCCACGGCGAGACCGCTGGCATCCACGATGGATTCCGAGGCGCCTCCCTCGGTTCTGGATGTGTGTGCTACTCCGGCCTGCGCTCCGAGAAGCGTCACGCTACGGTCCACAACCACCGACTCTGCATAGGTCCCGGCACCCACCGAGATCACGTCACCGGCGGTGGCCTTCGAAATGGCCACTCCTATCGAACGGCAGGCGGAGCCACTCGTGGTACAGGAATTGAAGTCAGACCCCGACGCAGAGACAAAGATGTCCTGGGCCGCGGCCTGTCGCGGAGGAACGATGAGGCACAGTACTCCAATGAGCAACAGTGCCCTCGAAACGGACGCGCTGGCGGGCGCATCCGTCGGAACGGTTCTGGCAAGCATTTAATTCGGTACGGGGCCCCAAGGGGACTGGCTCCTGGCGGGGAGTCAGCTCGGGCTGTCCGCATGCGGTGTGGGTGACAGCGGATGACTAATTATACAAGGAACGCGAAAACATCCGCTGTCTTCGTCTAACGGGGATTTTTTCAGTTTTTGCGCTCTTTGTCGAACTTTTTTTCGACAAAGAGGAAGCAGTTACCCCAAACCATTGTCCCCCAACCGTTTACGGGCGCAGTTTTTTTCTGCAAAAACCCGCCAGAGCACACTCAAACCAGGGAATCCGGTGGATAGTCGGCCGGATCGAAATCAGGCGCAGGGAAGGCCGGATTCATCGACTCCAGCGCATTTACGATGGTCTGCGCCACCACCAGGTTTCGGTACCAGCGGGTCTCGGCCGGAATCACGTACCAGGGTGCGTGCTTGGTACTGGTATTCGTCAGGGCCCGCTCATAGGCATCCTGATAATCATACCAGAGCGCCCGCTCCCGGAGATCGCCGGGGTTGAACTTCCAGTGCTTGTCAGGCCGTTCCAGCCGTCTCCGAAGGCGGCCCAACTGGTACTCCTTGGAGATGTGCAGCATGATCTTGACGATGCGCGTTCCTGAATTCGTCAGGAGCCGCTCGAAGTCGTTGATCTCGCTGTAGCGCTGCACGATGGTCTCTTCATCCACCCAGCCGTGCACACGGACAATCAGGACGTCCTCGTAGTGAGAGCGGTTGAAGATCCCGATGGTGCCGCGCGGTGGCACCTGCTTGTGTACCCGCCAGAGGTAGTCCCGCGCGAGTTCGTTCTTGCTCGGCGCCTTGAAGCTGCGCACCCACGTACCCTGTGGGTTGATTCCCTGGGTAACCGCTCGAATCGTGCTGTCCTTGCCGCCGGTGTCCATGGCCTGCAGCACCACCAGCAGGGAACGCTCTCCCTCGGCGTAGAGCTTCTCCTGCAAATCCGTCATTCGGCGGCGCAGGTCCTTCAGGCGATCGCGGGCCTCGGATTTTCCGATGGTCAACCCGCCCCTATCGGCAGGATCGCGATCGTTCAAGCGCAGCTTCATGCCGGGCTTCACAAGGTGGACGGACGGGTCTATATCCATGGGTTTCTGGGAGGAGTCGTGAAGGGCGCAGGCCGAATTTTACGGCCGAGGACATTGGCCGATAACCATTCAAAATGTACCCGGCGCACTCGTAGCGCGCACCCCTCCCTCCCGCAGTTTCCACATGCCCGATTTTCTGAGCATTCGCTCAACGCTTTTCCGCCCCCTCTTCGCGTTTTCGTTGATGCTCTTTCTCGGGCTGGTCCCGCCCGGAGCCCAGGGACGACAGCTTGAACAGCCGCTTGAGACCGTGTGGTCAGGACTGGCCGACGGCAACGAGAGCCTAACGCTTCGGAGCGTCCATCATTCGGTGGCTGATGGCCTGCCGACAGACATGATCAAGGATGTCGCGCACGATCCGGACGGCTTCCTGTGGATTGCCACCGACCAGGGCCTTGTCCACTATGACGGCGGCACGTTTCAGACCTATACCCTGACGGAGGGCCTGCCCAGCAATTTTGTCAAGTCCGTCTACGTGTGTCGTGATGGAAACACCATTGCCACCACGGATCTGGGGGTCGTTCAGGTAGTGCGAAGTGAGAACGGCTACCGTTTCGACCTCATCGCCGAGGCCACGGCCACCGAAACAGACGCTGCCCTTTACTACCCGAAGACGCTGTACCAGGACCGCGAGGAGCGAATCTGGGGCGCCGACACGCGAGGCGTCTTCTGGCTTTCGGAGGACGGCCCACAGATGTACATCCTGCCTGCCGAGACCTGGCCGGACTCCTTCACGCGGACCTACCGGTTCACCGAGGTGGGATCCGACTTGATTGTGAGTTCCGAGGCGGGACAGCTCTTTCGTTTTGATCGAGAAGGTGACCGGATTGAACGGCTGTCGCTGGAGCCCGCCTGGGACAAGATCAACGACATCGAGGCCGAGAGCGGCAATAGCGTGCTCCTTGCCACCAATACCGGGCTACACCGCTACGACCTCTCGTCAGGCGCCACTACGCGGGTCGGCCATGAGGTCATTCTCCACGATCTGCACCGCACCGCCGATGGGACGTTGCTGGTCGGGTCTTCGGAATCGGGACTCTATGTCCTGACGATGGACGGACAGCTGAGGCCTGTGCCCGAGTTCGAGGGCCGCACCGTCAACGCCATCCACTCCGGTCCGGACGGCAAGGCCTTTGTGGCCTCTGATCAGGGGCTCTTCATCCTCTACGCGCCGTTCTTTTCACCCCAATTCGTGGGTACGATTTCCGGATTGGGGTCCTTCGTGAAGGGCGACGATGGTTCGCTCCTGTCTCTGGAGGGCGAATCCGTCTATGCGTGGGACCCCACGGGCACCACCAAACGGGAGATCCCCCACCTTGCGGAAAGTCTGATGACCGTTGCAGGGACGGCGGAAGAGACCTGGATGGGAACGCTTGAGGGACAGGTCTACGTGTACCGCAGCGGCCAGGAGGCCAGGCGGTATGATCTGCCGTCAGGCCGGGCGGTATCACGCATCGCACCTGATCCTCAAGGAGGCGCGTGGGCCATCCAACTCGGCGAGCCGGGCGTTACCTATCTGAACCCGGATGGCACGGCCCTGCAC
>JABDJZ010000107.1 GCA_013003255.1 Rhodothermales bacterium | reverse complement strand
CGACAAGGTCTGAGACATCCAGCGCTCGGCCGAGCGTTCGGCGCACCACGAGGATCACCGAGATTGCAATCAGCAGCCAGATCACCAGACTGAAAAGCAGCACGGCGGCAATTCGAGCGGATCCGGCCAGTAGTGGACCGTGCAAGTCTGCGATCACCATGGCCCACGCGCCACGCTCGATATCGTGGTAAGCCACCTGAACGTAGTCGCGCCCTCCCCACCGCTTCTCCCGGCGGATTCGACGGTCGTTCGGCGGCAAATCTTGCCACCACACATCGTCCACGAGCGCGTTCACTTCGGACTCCCTGTTGGAGGAAACGATGCGGCCCGTGGCTGAAACGACCCAGATACGATCTGCCTCAATCCAGTCTGCAGTCCGTCGGAGTGCATCAGGGGCGGGAGGCTCCGACATCGCGAAGGCCTGGGTCAGTCCCTCGATACGATCGTAGGCCAGGTTCTCCGCCGCGGAGCGGGCCAGGATCAGGAAGTAGACGGTCACCGCAATCTGGATGACGGTCAACGGAATCAGGATGGCGCGAACCAGCTTGGAGGAGGGCCGATTCAGCAGGCGGCGAATTCGTGACACAGGTGCGCGGGGTGGGTGGAAATCCTCACCCCGGACCAATCAAACTCTATGCCGCGACCTGGTCTTCCAGACGCGGACGTCCCTTTTCCATCACCACGCGGCCGCTCTCGACGAAGGGGTCGTGCTCAAAGAACAGCCGCCAATCGCCCTCCACGGCCCGCCGGAGGAAGTCGGTCTTCTCCTCAATGGTGAGAAGAGGCTGGAGGTCGTAGGACATGCCCCAGACGGGAGCCAGGTGCGCACTGGTGGGGATGAGGTCCGCCACGTATACCGTCCGGCCATCTCCCATCCCATCGATGTGTACAATCTGCTGCGCCTCGGTGTGACCGCTTACCGGCTCAACCGAAATGCCCGGCAGGATTTCCTGGAGGCCGTCCACCAGGCTCAGTTGCCCCTCGGCGGCAAGCGGATCCAGGTTCTCGGACAGGAACGAGGCCTTCTCACGGGGATTGCTCTTGTTCGCCCAGTCCCAGTGCGCCTTCTGGACATGGTGAACCGCGCGGTCAAACACCACGTGCGAGGCACCGTCCCGCCAGGTGGTCGCACCACCACAATGGTCAAAGTGGAGGTGGGTCAGCACGACGTCCGTCACATCGCCGGGCTCGAACCCCAGCGCCCGCAGTCCGCCGACAAGGCCAGGCCCGTCCTCCATGGCGTAGATCCCGCGGTGCTTTTCGTCAAACTTGTCACCGATCCCCACGTCAATGAGAATCAGGCGCCCCTCCCCCTCCAGCAGCAGGCACCGGGTCGAAAGCGGGATTCGCCCTGCATCATCCGGTGTGGACTTGCGGCTCCAGAGGGGGCGAGGAACCACGCCGAACATCGCACCCCCGTCCAGGCCGAATCTGCCTGCTTCAATGGGGTACGCGGTGTACTTGGGTGTTTCTGACGTCATGTGGGAAAGTCCGGAAAATGGCCATTGGTCGAGATCTTTCGGCGAAGCGTCTCGGCCTCCTCGACCCGTGGAATGAAGGCCGCCATGTGTTCGATCAGGTAATCGATGCGTTCCTGCTCGCCCGGCAGTTCCAGCATGGTCTGTTTCTGATCAACGGACAACCCGGCGTTGAGGGCAATAAAATAGGACAGTACCTCGCGGTCCTGATAGATGCTCGGGGAAGGAGTTCGACCGGCCAGTTCGAGCAGCTTGATGTGCTGCGTGATGAGGCGCTCCCGCTCCGGGGAATCGGGGTCTGCGTCTGCTTCCGGCATGGTCGCCGCCTCTGCCTGCAGGTAGCTCCTGGATCGGACCACGTCGACCACGCGGAAACGGGAAACTCCCGACACCACGATGTCCAGACGGCCGTCCTCGTAGCGGGTCACGACGTCTCGGATGGTGGCCAGGCATCCTACTTCCCGCATACGCCCCTCCTGGAAGAGCACGATGCCGAAAGGCTGGTCTCCGGCCAGACAATCCCGCACCAGATCGCGGTACCGCTCCTCGAAAATGTGAAGCGGCAGCAGCTCATCCGGGACCAGCACAAGGCCGAGCGGAAATAGCGGTACAAGCGGGGGTGATGCCATGCCAGCAGAAACGGAATGTGCTTCGTTCAGGGTCCCGGCCACTGACAAGTTTCGCGTATCTTGACGGCGCCCATGATCTGTACGCGCCCCGCACTTTTTGCCCTTGTTCTTGGGCTGGCCACCCTCCTTCCGGCGGCGCCGGTGCAGGCCCAGGAGCATCTCTTCGGATCGGTGGACGATCCGGCAGAATTGCCCCGGCCGGCCTGGTGGATGCGGTCCAACCACGTTGAAGGTCTAGCCGGTCTGTCGCTGATCGGGGCGCAGTGGCGCAGTGGCTCGAGAATCCGCGCCCACCTGGAGTCTCGCCGTGCGGTGCTTGACCTCGACGGAAGCGTCCGAGCGGGCATCTACGGGCGATACGACCCCGACACGGACGAGCGGTACGACATCCTGCGTGCCCTCCGCTATGCCCGATTCGACGGCCAGAGTCTGTACCTGCGCGTGGGCGTATCGGACCGCACCAGAATGGGGCACGGTCTGGTGATGGACTATTACCAGGGCGCTGCCATTTGGGATGAGCGCACGGTAGGTGCCGAGGCTGCGCTCACCGGACGGTTTCTCCGCGTGAGCGGGATGACCTCGGACGTCCGCATGAACCGGCTACTGGCGGGCCGAGTCGAGTTTTCGCCGCGCGGGCGCCTGCGCGTTCCCGGCGGACTGGTAATCGGTGTCGGCCTGACCACCGACCGACGGTTTCCTGAGGAAGGCCCACGCGTTCCAACCGCCCGCGAACTCGACATCCGGCTGACTGCGGCCCGGTCCGGCGGCTTCCGCCTCGAACCGTTTGCGGCCGCCGCGGAGTATCTGCGCTATGGACGAGGGTTCATGCTCGGAGCGGATCTTCAGACAGACAACTTCATCGACCTTGCCCGGCTTCACGCCCGTCTGGCGGTTCAGTACGCTGAGGATCGGTTCGTCCCCGGATACTTCGGATCGTTCTATGAGGTGAACAACCCCAGCGCCGAAGTCATTGCCAGCGAGACCCTTGGAGAGGGCCCGGCCATCGGAATCGGCAGCGCCTCCGCGGGGACCTATCTGTTGTCAGAGTTCAGGCTCGTGTTCTTCGAGAGCTTTGAATTCCGGACGGCGTTTCGTCGCTACTTCGGGAATCAGCGACTGTCCACGTTTCACGTTCGGGTATTCCTCCGGACATCCAACCTGTTCTTTTCCTTTGGCGAGGATCGGGCCGGCCTTAATGGCTTCCTGGGGCTCTTCAATGACGTCGGCGACCTCTCCGTGATGTCCTTCCGGGCTGACTACCGGCTGACCGGGCCTCTGTGGCTGGCCGTGGATGCCCGGTATGCCTACCAGTTCATTCTGGAGACGGACGAAGTCAGTCGGTACGCAGCGCAGCGAAGGTTCGAGCCGTTTGTGGGCTTCCGGGTGGACCTGTAGTTCGGGACGTGGGGGCCGTG
>JABDJZ010000103.1 GCA_013003255.1 Rhodothermales bacterium | reverse complement strand
GTGCAGCTGCGCGCCGCCAGCCAGGCAGAAGAGCGTACCCATCACGTTCTGCGCCCGGCGCGAAGCGGCCTGGGCGGTGATGTATTCGAACCCGATGAACCGGGTCATGAAGTTGCCTGGCCGGGTGCCTTCCTTGATGTAGGCCGTGACCGCACCCACCTCGGGGTCGGCCAGGTGGCGAGCCATCTTCCGGAGGGCGTCCTTCTCGAAAATGACGTCCGCGTCGATTATCAGTATGGCTTCGCTCCAGTCCTCGGCCAGAATCTGCTTGAGTCCGTGGTTCAGCGTATGAGCCTTGCCCTCTCCGCCCTTGTCCCGCCGCACGTGGAAGACTTTCCCCGGATACTCGATTTCCTTGGCCTTGACCACGTCCGGTGTGCTGTCCGTTGAGGCGTCATCCACCACGTAGATGCGGAGGGCACCGTCCGGGTAGTCCATGGAGACCAGGCGATCGATGGTGGTCCCAATGACCAGGTCCTCGTTCCAGGCCGGGACAACGATGGCCGTACGCGGCAGGTGACTCGCCACCCTCGTGTAGTGATCGTGCAGGCCGTGAAAGCCCACCAGCATGAACTGGTAGAACGACGCCACCAGGGGAAACACCCCGGCAACGACGAAGGCCGTCAGCACGATCTTGAGTATGAGCAGGGCTGTTTCCACCTAGAAAAACAGGACGAGGAAGAGCACGTAGAGCAGCAGCATGGCCACCAGATGTGCGTTGGATGGTTGGTTTTGGCAGCTCACGTCAGGCAGCCTCCACACCAGACCGTTCGCGTTGCGTTGCCTCCTGAGACCGGAGGTCGAGGCAGGCGGCCAAATGGTCCGGCAGGCTTTCCAGCGTCTGTCCGGCCCCGTGGAGCTGGTAGACCCGGAGTCCATGGGACTTGACGGACAGGGTTAGACGGTTGACCTGACGCCCACGTTGGTAGACAATCCGATCAGCCATCAGACGCATCATGTACAGGGACGCCCGACTTGCCTCATCAGCGGTGCTACGCCCGATTGATGCGCAACTGACGCCATCCGAGTTGTCACTGAGACGGCATCTCAGCAACTGCCGCTCCTTGGTGATGGTGATCCAGATTTTGGGTGGGTTGAGGAAAACCGCTTCGCGTGAGAGCGTGAGGATCCACTCGTGGGCGGCGTGCTCGAGTCTCGTGAGGCTGTCCTCGCCCCGTGGACCAGTCAGGATGCGCCAGTCGTGCACCGAAGACGTGAGTTGCTCGAGGGCCACAGTGGCAAATGTTGGGAGATGCGTATTCATGGTGCTAGACCGCCAGCGCTCCCGGAATCGAGTCCGCGACGTCCGTCCGATCCAGCTGATCAGCCACCCAATCGTATCGACCGATGGCCTCTGCGGAGTGTGCATCCGTCGAGCAGCGGAGTTCGACACCGAACTGTGCAAGAATCCAGATGGCCGCGGGTCCTGGACAGGTCCATCGCTCGCTGATCTCGATAATGGAGCCGGAACGGGTCGCGGCTGCCGCAAGAACGTGAAGTGCCCAGACAGGCACGGCGCGCTCCGAAAGTCCAATCTTCGGCAGAATGGAGAAGAGGTGGGCGATGACCACAGGATGCGAGTGGAACATCGCGCCTAACGTCGCTGAGGTCAGGTCCCGGATGATCTGCTCAGGAGTGAGAAGCCCTGACTGCAACCCGGCGGTGACATCGCGTGGGTGCAGAATGCCCCCGGCCAGCGGAACCTGATGATCGGCCGCGAAGATGTAGTCGACACCGTCAATGTTCTGGGGTAGATCCAGCGTTCCCCGGGCATCCAGGAATTTGGCCTCGACGCCGCAGTTGATGGTGATGTGCCCGGCGTATCGCTTCTGCAGCTCTCGGACCTTTGCCACGAAATCCGGCACCCAGGGCGTATCGCGGCGCACGTGATCCACGCAGCAGATCCGGGTCAGGCCCCGCTCCAGGGCAGCCTCGATGTTCTCTTCCATGCTGTTGGCACCGTCAGAGAATGTCGAGTGGACGTGGAGGTCTTCCTTAAGCGAGGGACCCAGCAGGTTGAATGACTTACTCACGCTGCCACCTCCGACTGCACGGTGAGGGCGGACATTTCGTCCGGCGTGATGAAACGCTCGGTCCAGTACCTGACGGTTGCTACTTCCTTGAAGGCAGGCACTTCCGCATCGGTCACGTGGCCAAGGAGGGCCCTCAGTGCCAGAAGCGGCATGTTCACGCCGCTGGCGACGGTCAGGGGCATCGTGCCCGGAGTCCTGGGATTGATCTCCAGGAGGCAGGGAACGCCCATCGAATTGCGCCGGAACTGGACGTTCGAAATGAAGGGTAGACCCAGTCTCTCGACCGCCAGGGTGGCGAAGTGCTCAAGCTCGGCATCCCGCACCACGCGGGCCGCGACGGCAACTCCCGAATCCACCTTCAAGCGCTCCCTCGGCACGGCCGACAGCACGCGCCCCTGCCGATCTGCCAGCACGTCCACCGAGTACTCGGCGCCCGGCAGGTACTCCTGGATGAGCATGCTGGGGTCGGGGTCCGGGGAAGCGGGCACCTCTTCAAGGAGCGATATGCCCCGAGAACCGGCACCGCGTCGCGGCTTCGTGATGCACTTACCCGTCCAGGAGGTCAGATCCGCGTTAGAGCCCAGCAGGTGCGTGGCCGGAACCGGAATGATGCCGTCCAGCACGCACACCAGTTTGAATTTGTCCAGGACCACCTTGAGGACAGGCTCCGGGGCCGTC
>JABDJZ010000083.1 GCA_013003255.1 Rhodothermales bacterium | reverse complement strand
CGGCTGGAATGATGAACTGCTGTGAGGCGCCTGCCTCAACGAAGCCCGGCCGGCCATCGCGCCGGTAGCTCATCTCGTCGATGAACCGCCATTCTGGACCCCAGTCGGCGCCCTGGGGCTTCGAAGGCATCTCCGCAGAAATGCCAGGGTTCGACTCGGGCACGAACATGCTGAGCGCAATCTGCCTGCCGTCCGGGGACCAGGAAAGCCCGGAAGGTCCGCGTTCAAGGTCCGTCAACTCGGCCACGTCACCCGTGTCCATCCAGCGGACGAAGACCTGAGAGCGTCCGTCCTTGGCGGCGACGTATGCGAGCCGATCACCACTTGGGCTCCATCTTGGCTGCGACACGCCGAATGTCCCGTCCGTGATGGGGCGATGGCCTGTGCCGTCCGCGTTGATGATCCACAGCGCGGTTCGCGAGCCGTCACTCACTACATCGAATCCGGTTCGGACATAGACCACCCGGCTGCCGTCCGGCGAGATTCGGGGATCGTTGGCCCGCTCCAACTCGAAGACGTCGCGGGGGCTGAAGACCTCCGGGGTTTGGGCGGTTGCGGACAGGGTCAGCCCGGTGAGGGCGAGGGCAAGAACCAGGGAGCGCATGGCGGGGCTTGGCAAGTGAGCCCTGAATCTAATGCTCGCCCAGTGGTTGCGCGAAGTCAGACGGCGTGAGCGACCTCGGAGAGTCGGTTGATCAGGGCCTGGCTGTCCCGGAAGGCACGAACGGCGACTATGATGGTGTAGATCATGAATCCGGCGATGGACGCCAGTGAGTACCACGGCAAGGATTCCGCCGAGCCCATCGCCACCTGGTAGCTACCGATCTGGATCGCGGCAAACATCACGTTCATGGACAGCGTGATTTCGGAAAGGAAATCCTGTTGCCTTGCGATGACCTCAAGTTTGTCCGTGAGGGAAAGCGCCTTGTAGGCCTTCTGGTCGGGCACGTTGAGTTGCTCCGGCATGCGTGGCAGCAAGCGGGAAATGCCTTCCATCATCACAGAAAGCGCCACGGCCATGAGTGGCAGCAGCATCCAGCTGAGCCAGGACGTGGATGCGAAGCGATCCGGCGTGCCGTCCGCTCCGAAGTGGACAGGGATTTCCTGAGGCAGGCCGTCAAAAACCAGCACGCTGAGGCCCACAAGCAGGCTCAGAACAAGCAGGTTGAGCGCGCTGGAAACGGTGCGGGACATCAGTCGTGAGTCTTGTCCGAGAAGTCTGGCGGTCTGCGGTCGAACCACGGCCGGGCCCGCTCAAGTTGGCCCGCCAGCTGGAAGAGCAACGACTCTCCCGCGTACGGGCCGACCAGTTGAACCCCGACGGGCAGGTGATCCTTCCAGAAGAGGGGTACGGACATGGCAGGCTGTCCGGTTGCATTGAAAACCGGGGTGAACGGCACAAAATCAAATGAACGCGTCGCCATTTCGCGCACCGCTCCTGCCGCACGGAGGAGTTTCCCGGCCCTGAGGGTGCGGACCATGCGTCCGACCACCTCTTCAATCCGGGAAGGCGCCAGCGTTCCGAGCTTCAGCGGCAGTCGGGCCAGCGTGGGCGTGAGGAGTACATCGTAGCCCTGAAAGAACTGCCCCACTTTCCGGGTCTCCAGCGCGATGCGGCGGTTGGCCAGTTGGAAATCGGCCGCGGTGGTGGCCATCCCCAGATTGTACAGCGCCCAGGTGACCGGTTCGAAGTCGTGGTACCGGGCCCTGCGTCCGGTGGCCTGCTCGCCCGCACGGACGAGGGAAGAAATCTCGCCGGCCAACACAATCACGAAGGCATCCGCAAAGGCCTCGCCCTCGAGCACCGGCGCGTCCTCAACCACGGTGTGACCGAGCGACTCCAGCAGAGAGGCGGCGTCAGACAGCGCATCCAGGCATTCCGGGTCCACCGAATCTGATAGAAAGGGCCGGCCCGTGAAAGCAATCCGAAGCGGTTTAGGGTCGCGGCTGACCTCGTCGAGAAACGGTCGCTCCGGCGGCGGGGGGTAGTAGGGCGCACCAGTATCTGGGCCGGCCGTTGCGTCGAGGATGACCGCACTGTCCCGGACCGATCGCGTGACCACGTGCTCGACGGTGGCACCGTTCCAGCCGGGTGCTTTCAAGGGTCCCGCGGGGGTTCTCGCCCGCGTGGGCTTCATGCCGAAGAGGCCGCAACACGAAGCCGGAATCCGGATGGACCCGCCTCCGTCGCCCGCGTGGGCCGCGGGCACGTACCCCGCCGAGACCGCGGCGGCCGATCCGCCGGAGGACCCGCCGGGTGTGCGGGTCAGGTCCCAGGGATTGTGCGTCGGGCCGAAAAGCAGCGGCTCGGTGGTAGGCTGCAGGCCGAACTCGGGCGTGTTGGTCTTGCCCGCCAGTACCAGGCCGGCCTTGCGGTAGCGCACGACCAACTCCGCATCATACTTGGACACGAAGTCTTTCCAGTAACGTGCGCCGTGTCGGAGCGGCTCTCCCTTGACGTCGGATACCAAGTCCTTGACAAGGAACGGTACGCCCTTCAGGGGCCCGTCCGGCAGGATGTCGAGACTGGCCAGGGCCTGCTCGTACATCCGGTGTATGACGGCGTTCAGAGCGGGGTCTCGCTGGTCGATCCGCTCGAAACACGCGTTCAGGAGATCCTTCGGAGAGACCTCCCCGGACCGAACCAGACCGGCCAGTCCAACGGCATCGAATGATTCGTATGCGTCAAAGG
>JABDJZ010000070.1 GCA_013003255.1 Rhodothermales bacterium | reverse complement strand
CTGCTGGACAAGGCAACCGGCCGGGTGCGCAAGATAGTCTGGGTGGGCATCGGCCTGGCCACGTTCCAGCAGTTGGTTGGCATCAACGTGGTGTTCTACTACGGAGCAGTCCTCTGGCAGGCGGTCGGCTTCTCGGAAAGTGACGCTCTGCTGATTAACGTGATTTCTGGTGGACTGAGCATCGGCGCGTGCGTCGTCACTATTCTCATCGTTGACAAGGTGGGCCGGAAGCCCCTCCTGTGGATCGGCTCCGCGGGCATGGCACTGTCCCTGGCGCTGGTGGCGGTTGCCTTCTCCACCGGCGACCTGGCCGAAGGTGGTGATCTGGTCCTGAGTGATTCGATGGGCGTCCTGGCGCTGGTGGCCGCCAACATCTACGTGGTGTTCTTCAATGGCTCTTGGGGGCCGGTCATGTGGGTCATGTTGGGCGAGATGTTTCCCAATCAGATCCGCGGCTCGGGTCTGGCGGTGTCGGGCCTGTTCCAATGGGGCAGCAACTTTGGCATTACGATGACCTTCCCCATCCTGCTGGCCGGCATCGGCCTCGCGGCAGCCTATTCGATCTACGCATTCTTCGCCCTGGTCTCGGTGTGGTTTGTTCTGCGTTTCGTTCACGAGACCAAAGGTCTTGAACTGGAGGAAATGGCCGGATGAGAAAGCGGTCACTGAAAATTCTGATATTCGCCGTCATCATGGGCACCACCATTGACGCGGGGGCGCAGTCCTACCGGGACGCATCGCTCCCCGTGGATGATCGCGTTGCTGACCTTCTTGGCCGCATGACGCTGGGTGAGAAAGCCGCCCAACTCCAGTGTCTCTGGGACAGCAAGCCCACGGTGTTGGACGAGACGGGCGCATTCCTGTCCGACAAGGCCAGTGAACTGATGCCTGATGGCATCGGCTGCCTGGCGCGTCCGTCCGATTACCAGGGACTCACCGGTTTGCCGCACCGGTATCGGACGGCCCGCGAGACCGCCATGCACACCCGAGAGATCCAGGAATGGGCAATGGGGAGCAGGCTGGGCATTCCGGTCCTGATGCACGAGGAGGGCCTGCACGGACTTCAGGCTCGCGGTGGAACCCACTTCCCCCAGGCCATAGCACTGGCCGGCACATTTGACGAGGACCTCCTGGAGCGCATCTACAGCGTGGTGGCCCGCGAAATCCGTGTTCGTGGTGTCCACCACGTGCTTTCTCCTGTGGTAGACGTGGCCAGAGATGCGCGGTGGGGCCGGATCGAGGAGACCTATGGCGAGGACCCCTTCCTGGTGGGACGCATGGGTGTGGCAGCCGTCCGTGGCTTCCAGGGAGACTCGATGCCTGTGGCCGATGACCGGGTGCTCGCGACCCTCAAGCACATGACCGGACACGGCCAGCCTGAAAGCGGGACCAACGTTGGCCCGGCCCAGATTTCGGAACGCACGCTGCGGGAGATGTTCTTCCCGCCGTTTGAAATGGCCATTCGAGAGGCCAACGCCCAGAGCGTGATGGCCTCGTACAACGAGATCGACGGTGTTCCGTCCCACGCCAGCACCTGGCTCCTTGGCGACATCCTGCGGGGCGAATGGGGGTTCGATGGGGTGGTCGTGGCGGATTACTACGCCATTCCGGAGCTGATGCGTCGCCACGCGGTGGCTGCGACCCGCGAGGAGGCGGCCCTGCTGGCCCTCGAGGCGGGAGTGGACCTTGAACTCCCGGACCGGGACATCTACCAACTCATTCCGGCGTTGGTTGAGGCGGGCGAACTGGATGAGTCCGTTGTCGATCAGGCAGTTGCCCGGGTCTTGACTTTCAAGTTCAACGCCGGGCTGTTTGATCGCCCGTTCGGTGACCCGGATCAGGCCGAGGCGCTCACTGGCAATGACCAGGCGCGGTCGTTGGCAGTGGAGTCTGCCCGCAAATCCATTGTTCTGCTGAAGAATGACGGACTTCTGCCCCTGACGGTCGGCGAGCACGGGCGAATCGCCGTCATTGGCCCGAATGCCCGCGACGTCATCCTCGGTGGATACAGCGATGAGCCCCTCCAGACTGTGAGTATGCTGGATGGCATACGCGCGCTGGTGGGCGAGCAGGCTGAGGTGAACTATGCCGAGGGGGCCCGGATCACGGACACCCGCGGCTGGTGGGAAGACACCGTCACGCTACCCGACCCTGCTGAGGATGTTATCCGCGTCGAAGAGGCCGTGCGCCTGGCGCGCGAGTCTGATGTGGCCATCGTAGTCGTGGGTGACAACGAGCAGACCAGTCGCGAGGCCTGGGCCGAGGCTCACCTGGGCGACCGGACGTCGCTCACACTGGTTGGCCTGCAGTTGGAAATGGTCCAGCGCGTCATGGAGACGGGCACACCGACGGTGGTGGTCCTCAACCACGGACGCCCACTCGCTATCACGTGGATCGCCGAAAACGCACCGGCCATTCTGGATACATGGTACCTCGGTCAGGAAACCGGTACCGCCGTGGCCGAGGCGCTCTTCGGGCAGATCAACCCCGGCGCAAAGCTGCCCGTCACCGTCCCGCGAAGCGTGGGGCAGCTGCCGATGTTCTACAACTACAAGCCCACCGCCCGCCGCGGCTACCTGTTTGAGTCCACCGAGCCCCTCTATCCGTTCGGATTCGGCCTAAGCTATACCACCTTCTCGTTCGAGAATCTGCGGCTGTCATCAGACACAATCAGCGCTGATGAAACGGTGAGCGTGATGGTGGACGTGACCAACACGGGCACCTTGACGGGTGACGAGGTGGTACAGCTCTACATCCGCGATGAGGTGAGCCAGGTGACCCGGCCGGTCAAGGAACTGAAGGGTTTTCAGCGTATCACGCTTGAGCCGGGAGAGACGCGGGCCGTCACTTTCGAAGTTGGGCCTGAGCAACTGTCCTTCTACGGGCTGGCCATGACGCGCATGGTCGAGCCGGGCGCGTTCACCTTGATGGTGGGACCGAACTCGGTGGAACTGGAGACCATCACCTTGACGGTAGCCGACGACTGACAGGCATGGCGGGGCCCAGCGGCAGGTACCCGGTGCGATGTCGGTCCTGGGGGCAGTCGATCAGTCCATGAACGACCGCTCGCCGCCATCGGCGATTACGTAGCGGAACGACATGTAGCGCGGCTCCTCCGTGATGCGGTGGTAGTAGCTGTCAACCGTGAGCTTGGCATACGAGTCGTCCGCCAGCATGAGCACGAACGTCATCTCTCCTTTCGGCGAGATCTCGTGCGTGTTCATGTCGTAGTTGTACCACACCTCGCCGTCGGCCGTTTTCATCATGCTGTTCTTCATGCCCTCAAGCGGTGCCTCCGCAATGGCATCAAACGCCTCGCTGACCACCAGGCCGGCCCGGTTCGCGTGCAGTTCCACGCCATTGATGAGGATGTCCCAATTCGTGGCGGTCTTCTCATCCGCCGGGACCACAGCGTTGTTGGTCAGACTGTAATGGACCAGGCCGTCCGCTACATAGACGTTGGTGGCGGACTGAACCTTGCTTTCCTGGGCGGAGGACGGAAGGGCCACAAAGGTCGCGAGCAGCAGGAAGAAGAGAGCGCGCATCGTGTATGTCAGAGTTTGGATAGACGAATCCGAGAATCTCAAAACTCTCTGCACGGAGAGGGGATCCTCCGGCCGGCCCTCGTGACGCGAAGGTCGGCTGAAGATGCTACCGCTTGACGTTGGCCTCGTAGGTGGCCACCCACTCCTCGGGAGTGATCTTGCCCATCAGTTCGCCAATGAGATCGTACGGGATCTGGTCCATCTTCTTGAAGCGGATGCAGCTCTTCCCCATGTCCAGCCGGGTGGGGACCTGGTCCGCGTACTCGGCCCTGAACCACGCCAGCAGTTCCTCATTCGCATAGAGCCCCATGTGGTACAACGCCACGTAGTTCTTCTGGGAAGCGATGCTGGCGAAGGGGAGCGGGTCCTCCGGGTTACAGTGGTAGCCGTCGGGATAGAGGCTGTGGGGGACCACCCATCCGGGCATCTTGTACTGCAACTGTTCCTGGAACCCCTCAGGCAGATTCTCCTGAATGACAGCCCGCAGGCGCATCATCGCGTCCTGGCGGTCGGGGGGGAGCTTCTGGAAATAGTCGTCTATGTCCACAGCAGGGATTTTAGATCCAGCTGCAACTCCTGCTTGCCGGCATCCTGGTCATCGGCCACGTCAAAGA
>JABDJZ010000066.1 GCA_013003255.1 Rhodothermales bacterium | reverse complement strand
ATCGGGAACAGCGCCATGTAGTTGCCGCCTATGAAGGGCACCCCTTCCGGGATGTGGCCGCGCCACATGTTCACGTGGATGAAGTCCACCACGCGACCCAGAAACAGCGGCTCTCCGTAGTGGATCGCGCCGTAGAACACCCGGTCAATGATGTTGCCGAATGCGCCGCCCAGGACCAGCCCGAGGCTGTAGCGATAGGGCGCGTACATCCGCCCAACCTTGGAGAGGTAGATGATGATCAGAACCGTGGCCACAATCGAGAAGATGGTCACCAGCGCCGGCGCTCCGAGTTCGATGCCGAAGGCCATCCCCGGATTCTCGGTGTAGGTGAGCCGCAGCCAGTCGCCCAGAATCGGGATGGACTGCCCCTGATACATGTTCTTCAGTACCAGGACCTTCGTGATCTGGTCAATGACCACGATGACGGCCGCCAGGACGATGACCGGCACAAAGCTGGCGTGGCGATCCAGCAACGATGGCCGCTCACCCGCTGAATCGGCGGTTGTGGTCGAGACGGGCTCGCGCTCCGGGGTGGATTCCAGCACGCGCCCCTACTTCTTCTTCTGCTCGAGCTTGGCTGCGATGGAAATCTCGGTGTGCGGCACCGCCTCGAGACGCTCCTTGGCAATGGGCTCACCGGTCACCTTGCACATGCCGTAGGTGCCGTTGTCGATCCGGTCCAGAGCACGGTCCAGGTAACCCACGTACTTCTGCTGGCGCGCGATCATGAGATAGAGCTTCTCACGCTCCATGGCATCCGTGCCCGCGTCGGCCATGTGGAAACTGTAGGCGGTATCGTTCTCCGACTGCTCGCGCGCGTCCGCCAACTGCTCCCGCATGCGCGAAATGTCGTCCTGTGCGGAGGCCTTCTTCTCCAGAATCAGGTCACGGAAGTGGTCCAGGTCCTCCTTCGAAAAGGTCGTCGTGCCGGTCTGGGCTTCGTTGGATTCGCTCATCGTAATTCTTCCCTGGTCAGCGCCGCAGCCACCTATTCGCGGACTCGACTGACCGCTATAGTTATAGTCTGCGATTCAATCTCAAACCGGTCCACAAGGTCGCCCTCTGGCCGATGGGCGGCTTGCAACTCGACAGCCAAGGTCTCGTTCCGGACTCGATCGCCGAAGCGCTCGATGGCCCGGCCCAATTCCTCAGAGGCCTCGAACTGCACCACTACCCGGTCCGTGACTTCGAAGTCGGCCTGCTTTCGCAGGTTCTGGATTCGGTTGACCACTTCGCGGGCGAGGCCCTCGGCAATGAGTTCCGGGGTGCGCGTCACATCCAGTGCCACGGTCACGGCGCCTTCCTGGCCTACCAGCCAGCCCTCAATTCCCTCGGAGAGGATCTCGATGTCTTCGCCCTCCAGAACCACGACTTCGTCGCCAACCGGCACCTCTACGCGGCCCTGCTCCATGTAGGCATCGATGGCCTCGGAAGTCATTCCCCGAATGAAGGCACCGACCGGCTTCATGCGGGGTCCCAAACGCTTGCCCAGCGCCTTGAAGTTGGGCTTGGCCTGACGCGTCACCACGGAGCTGGCGCCGTGGACATACTGGATGTCCTTGACGTTCACTTCGCTCAGAATGATGTCACGAACCTGCTCGACCACGTCTTCCTCCACGCCGACGCCCGTGACAACCATCACCGATGCCAGCGGCTGCCGAACGTTGATGCCACTCTGGTTGCGGAGTGCCAACGTGACCGATGAGATAGTCCGGGCCAGATCCATTTGGTGCTCGAGCACGGTATCGATTACCGATGCATCCGCCTCGGGGAATCGGTCCAGGTGCAATGAGGCCTCCGTGCCGCCCAGCGCCCGGTAGAGCCAGTCGCTGTAGAATGGTGCCAGGGGCGCCATCAGCCCGGCCACCGTCCTGAGACAGGTAGCCACCGTCTGGTAGGCAGCCACCTTGGAGGAGTCGTCAGAACTGGTGCCGGTGCGCGCCGACCAGAAGCGGCGGCGGTTGCGGCGGATATACCAGTTGGAGAGTTCCTCTACGAACTGCTCCACCGCCCGCGCTGCTTTCGTGGGATTGTAGGCGTTGAACGCCTCGTCGACCTGGCCGGTGGCACCAGCGAGTCGACTCAGAATCCAGCGATCCATCTCGGGCCGGTCGGCAACGGGCACCTCAGCCTCTTCACCGGTAAAGCCATCGATGTTGGCATAGGTGGCGAAGAAGGAGTAGACATTCGCCAGCGTCCCGAAGAACTTGCGCTGCGTCTCGGCCAGACCCCGCTCGGAGAACTTGAGGTTCTCCCACGGCGGGGCGTTGCTCATCATGTACCACCGGACCACGTCCGCGCCGTGCTCGGCGATGGTGGCGAAGGGGTCGACGGCGTTCCCCTTGCTCTTGGACATCTTCTCGCCCTTCTCGTCAAGGACAAGGCCATTCACGACCACGTTCTTGTAGGCCACCGAGTCCATGACCAGCGCCGCAATGGCATGCAGGGTGTAGAACCACCCGCGCGTCTGGTCGACCCCTTCCGCGATGAAGTCCGCGGGGAAGTTGCGCTCAAAGAGCTCCTTGTTCTCGAACGGATAGTGCCACTGTGCGAAGGGCATGGCACCCGAATCAAACCAGACATCGATCAGGTCCTCGACCCGCCGCATGGTGCCGCCGTCCGGTGCCGGCCACGTGAGATCGTCGACAAACGGGCGGTGCAAATCCACCTCGTTGTCATCCTCCGGAATCTGGTCGCCGCACTTCTCACGGAGCTCGGCAATCGAGCCGATGACCTCGCGGTAGTCGGAACCCTCGGCATCGGACTCCCAGATCGGGAGCGGGGTGCCCCAGTAGCGGCGACGGCTGAGTGCCCAGTCCACGTTGTTCGTCAGCCAATCCCCGAACCGGCCGGTCCCAATCCCTTTCGGCTGCCAGTTGATGGTGTCGTTCAGCGCAATCAGCCGTTCCTTGATGGCCGTGGTCCGGATGAACCAGGAGTCCACCGGATAGCTCATCAGCGGCGTTCCCTTTCGCCAGTCGTGAGGATAGTTGTGGAGGTAGGTTTCGTGGCGATACATCAGTCCACGATCACGGAGATCCCGCGACACCACCTTGTCCGCATCCTTGAACCACATCCCTGAGACGATGCCGACATCTTCCGCGAACGTGCCGTCCGGCCGAACGGGATTGATCATCGGCAGCCCCTGCTTCTGCGCGGTCTCAAAGTCTTCCGCACCAAACGCCGGCGCCGTGTGGACGATACCCGTACCATCCTCGGTGGAGACGTAGTCCGCCGGAACAATCCTCCAGGCGCTGTCTGCCTCCGGATGGTCCAGGAAGTAGTCGTAGAGCGGCTCGTAGCGCTGATCAATAAGGTCTTCGCCCGTCATCCGGCCAATGACCTCGTAGTCCTCCTTGATTACGGACAGGCGTGCCTCCGCCAGGATGAGGTCATGCTCTCCGATGTCCTCCGTGGTCAGACGGATGCGTACGTAATCAATGCGCGGGCCTACGGCGAGGGCCACGTTGGATATCGTGGTCCACGGCGTGGTGGTCCAGGCCAGGAGGTAGACCCCGTCCTGACCTTTGAGCCGGAAACGCGTGTAGATGCTCGGGTCCTGAACCTCCTTGTAGCCCAGGCTCACCTCGTGGCTGGACAGCACCGTACCGGACCCGGGGCTGTACCACTGGATCTTGAACCCCTGGTACAGCAGGTCCTTTTCGTAGATCTGCTTGAGGAGCCACCAGACCGACTCGATGTAGCTGGACCTGAAGGTGACATACGGGTCATCAAGGTTGACCCAGAAGCCAATGCGCGTGGTGACCTCGTCCCAGAGGTCCTTGTACCGCAGCACACTCTCGCGACACGCGCGGTTGTAGCGCTCGATGCCGAACTCCTCCACCTGGTGCCGTCCTTCGAGCCCCAGTTCCTTCTCTACTTCAATCTCCACCGGGAGGCCGTGCGTGTCCCAGCCGGCCTTACGCGCCACCTGGAACCCCTTCATGGTCTTGTACCGACAGAAGGCATCCTTGATGGTCCGCCCCATCACGTGATGAATCCCCGGTCTGCCGTTGGCCGTCGGAGGGCCTTCATAGAAGGTGAAGGCCGGTGCACCCTTGCGTGCCTCGATGCTCTGGGCGAACACGTCCTGCTCCTGCCAATCCTTCAGGATGTCGCGCTCAAGCGAGGGATGGTCTACGAATTTCAGTTCCTTGAACCGGGGCATACGGTCTGGAGGGGGTCTGGTAGGCGTCGAATCCTCAAAAATACGGTCGCCAATCCTCGTTCAGGAGAAGCGTACGGGAATAACCGCGGGAAGCTGAAGGCTCAGTGACAGTCAGGGCCCTCGCAGTTCAGGGCTCCCGGCTTACGGCCGTGATCACTTTGCGGACCGCCTCCGAGCCATCACTCCCGGCAGGCACCAGAACCGCGCCCATCCGGAGGCCGCAGTGGTTGCCGGCAATGACGGGCGCAGACACGCCTGAGGGGGCGGCCTGCGCGTCCCAGTTGGAGAGCGCGTTCAAATCATGGGCCTGCGGGGCCTTGGGGAAGTCCACAACTACGCCTGATTCCGCCCAGGGAGTGAAGGCATCATG
>JABDJZ010000057.1 GCA_013003255.1 Rhodothermales bacterium | reverse complement strand
CGGCCCACCTGACCGCGCAGCAAAGCCTCTACGCAGATTGGGCGCGCCGACTGTGGCGCTTCCCGATCCTGCTCGCAGCTTCGCTGGGGATGTCCCTTTCGAATGCAAAGGCAGTCGCCGAGGCGCTGCTGGGACGCAGCTCTCCGTTTATCCGGACGCCCAAGTTCAACAGCGTGGACAGCAGCGGGTCATCCGCGTGGTGGCGATCCCGCTATGCCGGCGTCTCCCTGAAGCCCATCGTGCTGGTTGAGGCAGCGATGGCCCTGTATCTCACGGGCGGGCTTCTCGTTCTGTTCTGGGCCACTGCCTGGGGTGCCATTCCCTTCCAAATCCTGTTCACGCTCGGGTTCTGGCTGGTTGTCGGCTTTACCCTGAGAGATGCCGGGCTGATCCGTGCGACCGCTGCCGTGGCTGCCCGCGTGGGCGAGGCGCCTAAGGACGGCCCCGGGGATTCACGCCCCCGTGGCAAATAGATGTATCTTGCGTGCTCTGTCCTCATTACCCGACGTTGAATGCCTCGACCTGACCTTCGCGAACTGAGCGATCAGCTTGCCCAGGGCCGCGCCACGGAAGTGGTGGATGCCTTGACGGGTCCCGTAGCGGATGAGCCCGCACACGTGGCGTGCCTGGTCGTATTGGCTAGAGCCCTCGAGGCGGCCGATCGGCTGCCGGAGGCCCTGACCCGCTGGCGGGCAGCCCATGCGCTCTGCCCGGACAGCCCCGTGGTCAGGGACGAGCTAAGGCGAGTCGCCGCGCTGGCGGCCTGCGAGGCAGCCGCGGATACCCGGTCCAACCGGGCCGGCGAGGCAGCGGAGCAGTCGCTGCACGAGGACGAGCCCTACCACGAACTCGATGACCTGATCAAGGAGTTGGAGACGGCACGCATTGTCCCGGATCCCCAGGTGGAGCCCGTGGCTCCGGGCCGGCTGGAGCCGGACGTGGAGGATGTGGTGTCGGAAACACTGGCCCGGATCTACGCCAACCAGAAGTTCTACGAGGAGGCGGCGCGCGTCTACGAGAAGCTGGCCGTCCAACACGCGGATCGAGAGGACGAGTTCAAGCAGAAGGCTTCCGAGATCCGCCAGAAGGCGTCCTAGGATGAACCGGTGGCGCAGGCTCTTCGAGGCAGGCAGCCCTCGAGTGGTGGCCGGCGTGATGTCAGGGACGTCGTTGGACGGAATCGACGTGGCCATCGCCGCACTGAATGGATCGGGTCGCGATCTGACGCTGCAGTTGGTGGGCACCCGGACAACAGAGTTTCCCGGTCCTGTTGCCGCTGAGTTGAGCCGAATGGCTGAGGCCGACGCGTACCCCGTAGACTCCCTTACACTGCTGAATGCCCGACTCTCGGCGGTCTACGACAATGCGATTCGGGATGCCGCTCGGTCTGCGGGCATCCCGATTTCCGAGATCCACCTGGTGGGTTGCCACGGTCAGACGGTTCGTCACCAGCCCCATCCGCAGGATTTCGCGGGGGGAGCCACCTCGGGCACCCTGCAACTCGGCAACGGCGCGGCCCTGGCGGCCACCCTGGGCATTCCCGTGGTTTCCGATTTCCGCAGCGCGGACGTAGCCCTTGGAGGGCAGGGCGCACCTCTGGTACCCTACTTCGATTATGTGACGCTACGATCCGACCACGAAAACCGGATCGCGCTCAATCTGGGAGGGATCGCCAACCTCACGGCATTGCCGGCCGGCGTCAAGCTCGGCGGCCTTCTGGCATTCGATACCGGACCCGCCAACATGGCCATGAACGGGCTGGCCGAGCGGCTGCTCGGGGAGCCGTATGACCGGGACGGGAAGCATGCGGCCGCGGGTCGGCCCATCAGGAGCATCGTGGAGTCGGTCCTCGCCCGCCCCTACTTCGCCGCTTCGCCCCCCAAATCGGCGGGCCGCAAGTCTGCGGGGGCCGGGTTCGGCTCCGAATTCGTGGAATGGATGATTGCCCAGGCACCCGCGGCGAAACCGTCTGACCTCCTGGCAACTGCAGCGGCGATCACGGTGGAGTCCATCGTCCTGGCCGTCGCCCGATTCGTCCCGTTCGACCCGGACGTCCTGGTGGTTTCCGGAGGTGGATGCAGGAATACATACCTCATGGAGTGCCTCCGGGGACACTTCGCGAGGGTGGAAACGTCCGATGAATTCGGTGTCGATGCCACGTTCAAGGAGGCCCTGGCCTTCGCGGTTCTGGCACATGAGGCCGTCAATGGAGTTGCAACCGGGATTCCAGCGGTGACCGGAGCCTCCCGTCCCGCCGTCCTTGGCTCCATTTCCTGGCCCTGAACCGGCCACAGATCCCGACCCCATGTCCCAGCAGTTTACCCCCGTTTCGCACCTCGGCGAGTTCGGCCTCATCGATCGCATGCGCACGCGGCTCGGACAGGAGGCTTCGCCGGATCTCCTGTTGGGAATCGGCGATGATGCGGCGGTCTACCGGATTTCCGACGACCGCAGCCACGTGGTCACCACCGACGCGCTGGTGGAAGGCGTTCACTTTGATCGCTCGTTCGTACCGATGGGACACCTCGGGCGCAAGGCCATTGCGGTGAACGTGTCGGATGTGGTGGCCATGAACGCGCGTCCCCGATATGCCACGGTGACACTCGGTATGCCGCGCAACCTGTCCGTCGAGATGGTGGAGGCGCTGTATGACGGCATGGCGGAAGCCTGTGCGTCGTACGGGATGGAAATTGTCGGGGGCGATACCACCGCGTCACCACAGATGGTCATTTCGGTGACGGTCATCGGCGAGGCCCGGACCGAGGACCTGATTTTTCGGCGGGGCGCGCATCCCGGCGATCTGGTCTGTCTCTCCGGCAACGTCGGTGCCGCCTTCGCAGGCCTGCAGATTCTGCTGGACCAGCGTCGGGAGATGCAGGAACTCGGACCCCGTTTCGAGCCCAACATCGAGGCGTACCGCTATGTGATCGGACGACAGCTGACGCCGGAGGCCCGCATTGACGCGTTATCCTCCTGGCGTGAGAGCGGGATTCGCCCCCATGCCCTGATTGATGTCTCAGACGGCGTGGCGAGCGAGATTCATCACCTCTGCGCCGCCAGCGGCTGCGGGGCAATCATCGAGGCCACCTCGCTGCCTGTCCACCCGGAGACTGCGGCCGCTGCTGCGGAGCGCGTCGCCGACCTTGACACCTATGCCCTGTTCGGTGGGGAGGACTACGAACTCCTGTTCGCACTCGACCCGGATGAGGCCGATCGCCTTGACGGGGACCTCTTCACGGTCATCGGCCAGTTCACGCCGGCCGAAGAGGGCATCGTAGTTCGCGGAGAGGACGGGCACGAGATTCCGTTGACCGCGTCGGGCTACAATCATTTCGAACCCGGCGGCGACGGGGCCGCCGAGTAAGGCGACCCGGGCGCGAGGGCCCATGGCCCCAGCCCAAGGCCCCCGGTGGGGCCCGCCACCCCACGCGTCAGTTGTCCAGGCTGCACCAGCGGTGGTCATCGTACCAGCTGCTCAGCCAGGCCTGCCGCATCGTAGTGCGCAGCAGCGGCCCGTCCCCCGAGCCAATCGCGAGCATTCCCGGGCTGTCCATCCCGATAGGTGAGCCAGGTGGCACGGGAGCGCGCCCTGAGCCCGAAGGCGCCACGTAGTCGCGCAACAGGTAGCGTTCCAATTCGGTCAGCGTATGACCACGGTGGGCCTCTTCCTCGTACCCGTCGCCCGGATTGTCGACCAGCCAATCTGCAAGGTCCTGTAGATGGGCCCAGAGTCGGGTCCGCACGCCGGGAGCCGAACGGCTGTCGGAGGCAGCCGCTACGAGTCCGTCCGTCCAGACGGTCTGAACGATGCGCTGGATTTCGCTCTCGTAGGAATCGCGGGATGTGGCGCTGTTCCAGACGAACTCGGAGACCGCCGCAAGTACGTCTCTCAGGCTTTCCTGAGAACCATCCGCATCGGCCTGGTACATAAGGCGGGCGATGCGCTCGCGCGCCAGGATCTGGTTGACTACGGCCGTA
>JABDJZ010000051.1 GCA_013003255.1 Rhodothermales bacterium | reverse complement strand
TGCTGATCTACACGCTGATGAACATTGGCGCGTTCGGCGTGATAGCACTTCTGGAGTGGGACGAGAAGGAAGGACGGGAGCAGACGCTGGACTCCCTGGCCGGTGTGGGCTACCGCAAGCCACTCCTTGGATGGACGATGGTCATCTTCATGTTCAGCCTCAGCGGTTTCCCGCCCTTCGGTGGATTCATGGGCAAGGTGGCTGTATTTGCTCCGGCCATTGGCTCCGGGCTGATCTGGCTGGCCATCTGTGGTGTGTTGGCAAGCGCTGTTTCCGCCTACTACTACCTCCGGGTTCTGGTGGTCTTCTTCATGAAGACGGAAGAGGATGTCCGGGTGCCGGTGTCCGACAGCGCATTCCCAGTGCCGATGTCCTCGGCCGTGGTCCTGGTCTTCTGCGCGGCCGCCCTGATCATCCTGGGCGTGTATCCGCAGCTGCTCGAACTGACGGAGTCCTACTTCACATCGGTAGCCGTCGCTGCCCTTCCGTAGGTGCGCACCCTGGCCATCGAACTGCTGCCGCACGACCCGTCGCTGGGGCTGTACGTAGCGCCGCACATTCCGACGGACAAGCTGTCCAACGCCATCAAGGACTACGCGCGGGACGTGCGCATTCCAGAAGTCCTGGCCATCTATGACGGCACTCTGCTGGGAAGCGCCAAGGACGGCGCCGTGTTCTGCAAGGAACGGCTTGTGTTCCAGAACAATGATCTGCAGGACCCGCAGGAGATCCGCTACGATGACATCGTGCGGGTCAATCTCAAGAAGAAGTTTCTCCGGGGTGCCCGGGTCCTGCTCGATGTAAACCGTGGCCGGGCAACCACTGAGGTGGCGCTGGACTTCTCCGCGCGACCGGACGCGGGTACCCATGTGGCCCACTTTCTCAGCGAAGCCATGCTGAAGGATGTGGACTTTGGCCGGGATGCCCCCGCCGAAAGGCCATTTCCCTCCAGTGCCCGGGAGCCCAGGACGGACCGGCATGCCGTTGAGGACGCGCTCGACCGTCTCCACCAGGCCGGTCACCTGACACGCGAGGACAAGTATCGCATGCTTGAGGCCCTGGACGAGTAGCCGCCCTCAAGCCGAATTCAAGCAACCTGTCCCGGCTGATCCCGTTACTCCTGTCTCCAGAATCCAAGCAGCCAAACCAGAATTTCGATGGCCCACCAGCTTCCTGATCTTCCCTACGCCCACGACGCACTCGAGCCTAACATCGATGCGCGCACCATGCAGATCCACCATGGGAAGCATCATCAGGGCTACGTCAACAAGCTGAACGCCGCCCTTGAGGGACACGCGGCGCTCGCTGCCAAGTCCGTCGAGGACCTGCTGCGCAACATGGATGCCGTCCCTGATGGCATCAAGGGTGCCGTCCGCAACAACGGTGGCGGCCATGCCAACCACTCGCTGTTCTGGAGCGTGATGTCGCCCTCCGGCGGCGGCGCGCCTGAGGGTGCCCTCGCAAGCGCGATTGATGAGGCCTTCGGTTCCTTCGACGCCTTCAAGGAGGCGTTCTCAGCAGCAGCCGGCACGCGGTTCGGCAGCGGCTGGGCCTGGCTCGTGGTCAAGGCGGACGGAAGTCTGGCCGTCTACTCGACCCCCAACCAGGACAGCCCCTACATGGAGGGCGATACGCCCATCATGGGCCTCGACGTCTGGGAGCACGCCTACTACCTGAACTACCAGAACCGCCGGCCGGACTACGTCTCCGCCTTCTGGAACGTTGTCAACTGGACCGCCGTCGCATCGAACCTCGACGCAGCGCGCTAGGACCGCTGATCCCGATTCTGAACGAGGGCGATCGGTGTCTGCCGGTCGCCCTCGTTTCATTATGACCATTCCCGACCACATACGGCTGATCCAGGTGCAACGGACGCCTGACGCGCTGGAGGAGGCATCAAGCGTCCTCTCCGGGATCGAGCGGGAACGACTGGTTGGCTTTCGGAGCGTGGCCCGCCGCGAGTCCTTTGCACTGGGCCGGCACGCGGCCCGAACGCTGCTCGGCAGCGCCCTGGCGTGCGACCCTCGGGAGGTCCCGCTCGAAGTCAGAGAGGACGGATCACTCGATGTGCCCGGCACGCCATGGAACCTGTCGATCTCCCACAGTGGCGTCCGTGCGGCAGCAGCGATTTCCCGGGCGGAAATCGGGATCGATCTCGAGCACATCCGGGTCAGGCCGGAATCCCTGTTCCGGTTCATTCTTCACCCGGACGAAATGGAACTCCGGGAACGGGTCGACCTCCCGATGGACCGTCAAATCGTGCTGTTCTGGGCGTTGAAGGAATCGGTCCTGAAGGCCAAGCGAACCGGCCTTCGGCGCTCCCCCAAGTCCCTGCGCCTGGAGATCGATCTTGATCAGGGCAGTGCCCTGATTTCAGGAGAACGCCGGTGGGAAGCCCGGTTCGAGATTCGGGACGAGCATGTGCTGTCGGTCAGCTGGCTGGCCGACTCTGAATCGGCGTCGGAGTAGCGACCGGCAGGGCGCTAGCTGGACCAGGGGGGCACGATTCCGTTGAACCGGGCATACGCCACGGCCTGCCCGACGTGTTCGTTCATGTGGGCCACCAACTGCGTGAGTACAGCCCACGCCGGCACGTCCCTGCCATACAGGTTGCTGACAGATTCCAGCGCTTCCCCATCGAGGCCCGGCACGTGCTCCCGGACGTGCGCGATCGAGGCGGTCAGCATGGAGCGGACCACCTCCTTGTCCGTCTCTGATTCCATCGACGAAAGGTCGACTCCGTCTGGAACCGGAATGCCAAGGTTGTCCTCCAGGTACATGTAGTTGTACCTCGCGATGTGGGCGTACACCTTCGCGACGGACATCAGCCCTTCCGCCGGGGCCCACTCGTACAGGTCAGCCGGCATCGCCTCGGCCAGGCGCTCCATCTTCTGGGAAGACATGCCAAAGTGCCGCATCAGTTCATCTCGAACGTCTCCCTGCGCGTAGGCGTCAGGAAGCAGGAACGCGGTCAGGAGGAGAGCTGCGGCGAGTTGTTTCATCGTAGTCCGGGCTGGTTGGTGTTGTAATGTACATCGCCCATCCGGATGTATCTTTTCGCTAGACCGCTCCTATCCCGCACCTGTCCATGCCTGTTCCCTCCGTAGCCGCCGATGCCCGCATACTGCTCCTGCGGGAGATCCGGACCATGCAGCAAGAGGTCCAGGCGCTGCCATCGGACAAGTTGCTTTGGCGGTGCCCGTCGGGCATCACCAATTCCATCGGCACTCTGGGGCTGCACCTGGCCGGTAACCTTCGCCATTTTGTCGGCAAGGGCGTCGGAGGCCTCGACTACACCAGGGACCGGACCCGCGAATTTGAGGCCCGAGACCTGACGCGCCAGGAGGTTGTTGACGAACTGGCGCTGGCCGCCAACGATGTGGAAGTCGCGCTGGCCAGCGTATCTGCAGATCAGTTGGAGCGTCCGATCACAGTAGGCAACGTGGAAACCTCCACCCAGAGGTTTCTGCTGCACCTCTCTGCCCACGCCGCGCTGCATGTCGGCCAGGCCGGATACCTGAGACGAATCCTGACCGGTGAAGAGCGCAGCGTTGGGGTGACTCCGTTGGCCGATCTTCAGGATTGAGGGCGAACACGATGCGCCTCCTGTTGCTTCTCCTGACGGGCCTCCTGGTTGTACCCGCTTCGACGCTCGGGCAGGGACGTACCATGGCAACGTCCAACCGAATGGCGATGGGCACCCCGCAGGATCTCACGGCCGGGGTGACATTCGCTGATCTTGATGGGGACGGAGACCTGGACGTCCTGTATGCCAACGGCCGGCACTGGGCGCAAGTGAACGAGGTCTACGTCAACAATGGGCGCGGACAGTTCACCGTTGGCTATCCGCTGGGGCCTGAGAAGGCCACCACTTACGCCACCCCCGCAGGTGATCTGGATGGCGACGGAGACCTGGATGTGGTGGTAGCCAACGATCAGGCCGAGAACTGGGTTTATCTGAACGATGGCACGGGGCGGTTCACGTTGGCGTGGCCAGTTGGTCCGGAGGTGGAGCCAACACGCAGCGCCCGCCTCCATGACCTGAACGGCGATGGATCCCTGGACGTCCTCGTAACCAATCGCGGCCGCCCCAACGGGTACTACCTGAACAACGGGGATGGCCACTTCGGGGCCAAGGTTGAGTTTGGAGACCCTGATGGGTCGACGATCGCCGTTGCCGTGGGCGACATTGACGGCGATGGCGATGCGGACCTTGTCCTGGCCAATCGGGACGGACAGGCCAACCAGATTCTGTTCAACAATGGCGGGCTGGAATTCGATCGGGTGGCCACCTTCGGAACCGGCTCGGACGAGACCCGGAGTGTGGTCCTCGGCGATTTTTCGGGCGATGGCATCCTCGATATCATAGCCGTCAACATTGGAGAGCCGAACGCACTCTATGCGGGTCTCGGAGGCGGTCGGTTCGGGACCGGACTCCCGCTGGGTGGTGATGAGCGCTCCTATGCCGGTGCCGCCTGCGATGTTGACCAGGATGGGGATCTTGATCTGCTCATTGCCAACGTAGCCGGACCCAATCAGCTGTGGATTAATCCTGGGCAGGATGGCGACTGGGCCGGGTATCCCTTGGACGAACGGACCGACGCCACGTATGGCGTGGCCTGTGCAGACCTGAACGGGGATGGCTATCCGGAGATCGGCTTTGCCAATTCCGGTGCGCTGAACCCCCTCTTCAGAAACCTCGCCGAAACCAGGTGACCACTGACTCGCACCACGTTGACGTCCTGATCATCGGAGCGGGGATTTCCGGAATCGGGTGCGCCTGGCACCTGCAGAAGAGTTGCCCGGAGCTGTCCTACACCATCCTCGAGGCTCGCGATGCCATTGGGGGCACCTGGGACCTCTTTCGCTACCCGGGCATCCGTTCGGACAGCGACATGTACACCTTCGGGTTTGCGTTTCGACCCTGGACGGCCGGCGAGGCGTTCGCTGACGGACCGTCCATTCGGGAATACGTGCGGTCAACGGCCAGGGACAACCGGATTGACGGGCGGATTCGATACGGGCACCGGATGACGCGGGCGGCTTTCGATTCCGCCCGCGCCCGGTGGACCGTCCTGGCAGACACAGCAGATGGCCCCGCCAGCTTCACCGCACGCTTCCTGGTCAACTGCTCCGGCTACTAC
>JABDJZ010000156.1 GCA_013003255.1 Rhodothermales bacterium | reverse complement strand
TGCTGGCCCGGGTCGATGAGGTGATGGGCCTGACTGCGGTGACGCCGGGCGAGGATGACCTGCTGAAGGAAATCCGGTCCCTGCACCGGTTCCGCGAACGTGAGAAGCTCGACACGCCTGCTGCGCTGGCCCGCGTTCTTCACCGTGCGCGACGCCTGGCTACGAAAGGATGTGTACTTAGCCGATGGGGGCAGAAGGGAAGTCCGCAGTATGCGCTGGCCAAGGAAATGAAGGACGGCATCCGGTCCTTCGTGGAGACGGTGGTTGACCCATCCCTGTCGGAGTGGCGGGACTACGTGTTCTTCGATGCCGGACAGTTCGTGCAGGAAGCCGTCAGTGAGTACAGCCTGCTGCGCAGACGACGGGGTGAACAGACATTTGATGACCTGCTCTGGGGCGCGCGTCGGATGCTGGAGCGCACGTCGCAGAACCGCGAGCATTTCGCCCGCAAGTTCTCACGCATCCTGGTCGACGAGTTTCAGGACACGGACCCGGTTCAGGCGGAGATCCTGCTGTATCTGACGTCCACCAACCGGGACGAGACCAACCCGTGGAAGTGCGTTCCGGCACCGGGCTCCCTGTTCATCGTGGGCGACGACAAGCAGTCCATTTATCGATTCCGACGGGCAGACGTGGACGTGTTTCACCGGTTCGCCGATGTGCTGACAGCAAACGGAGGGCAGGAAATCGCGCTGACCACCAACTTCAGGTCCGAGAAGCGCGTCTGTGACTTCGTGAATGCGGCGCTGATGCCCGCCTTTTCCGATCCCCTGCAACCGCCGGGGCAGGCGGAATGGGAGGACCTGGTGCCGTACAGCCAAAACAAGGCGCGACGGCATCCCGAAGCCATTGTGCAGATTGCCATCCCGGAGAAGACACACAAGAAGCGGCCCAACCTGGTGCGCGCCGAGGCGCCGATGGTGGCGCAGGCCATTGCGGATCTTGTTCGCCACGGTCGCCTCATCCTGAACGGACGCGAGCCCCTCGATCTGGTGGGTCCGATCGAGTTCAAGGACGTGATGGTCCTGTTCAGGACGGCCAGCTACATGCCCAACTATGTGGCTGAGTTGAACGCGCGTGGCATTCCCTATGCCATCTCGGGTGGCAAGACGCTAGGGAAGTCGGACAGCCTCCGTCTGCTTCTGGACCCGCTGGACGCGGTGCTCAAGGAGGACGCCATTGCCCAGTTGGCCTTTCTGCGTGGTCCGCTGTGCGGCATTTCCGATGCGGACCTGGTGGAATTCGTAGAGGCCGGGGGCTCCCTTCGCATGCCCGTGCATCTTGATGGTCACGTGGAGCCGGGACCCGAGCTGCGGGCGGGGCTTGAGATGCTGGAGGACCTCTCCGTACGTCTACGCGCGTTGCCTCCCTCTGAGGCCATTGTGGGTTGGGTGGAGGATCACGGGATCCTTGCCGGCCTGTCAACCCGGGAAGCAGGAGCCGGCGATGCCGGAAGTCTGGTCCGGATCCTGGCACTGATCCGGAGCTGGGACGCACGGGGAATGGCGTGGCCGGAGATCGTAGAAGAGTTGCATCGCCTCCGGGACGATGATATCGAGGCGGAGCAGCTCACGCTGGATGCGCTTGCGGGCGATGCTGTCAGGCTGATGACCGTCCATCAGGCGAAGGGGCTGGAGGCCAAAGTTGTGATTCTGGCTGATCCCCACTGGGGACGGCCGCCGGGGAACGACCTTTATATCGATCGTGCAGGCAAGGTGCCCACGCTGGCGGCGCAGATCAAGAACCGCAAGGGGGACATCATCGCATGGACGCCCGGGTGGACGGACCGCGTGGTCCGCGATCAGGAGTTGCAGCAGGCCGAGGAACTGCGCCTGGCGTACGTAGCCGGGACGCGGGCTGAAGAGCTGCTGCTGGTATCCTTCCACCCAAAGGCGGAAGGGCCATGGAGTGCGTTCGATCGCGAGGTGTTTCAGCGGCCGGCCTATACCGGAGCGGTGGTTGACGCGGCTGGTTCGTCTGAGGTGCCGGGTTCGCCGGGTCCGCTTGAGGTGCCGGGCGCACCTGCCCCGGATTCGTCAGAGGCGCCCGAGGTCCCAGCCTCCGACGCCCTGGAGGAGGCCGAGCGCATTCTGGAAAGTCAGGAAGCCCGCCGTCTCGCCGCGATGGAGCCCAGCTATCGTGAGGTTTCCGCCAGCGAGGGCGCCCACGAACCCGGACACTTCACGGCACTGGACGAGGGTAGGGGCAAGAGCTTCGGCAACCTCATACACCGGCTCTTCGAGGCCCTGGTCAACAACCGGGACAAACCGCTCGAGCGAAGCTGGGTGGAGCGCGTGGCGGCCCGTCACGCGGCAGATACCATTGCCACGGCGGAGCGGGCCGCGCGCACCAAGGAGGCCACGCGGGCCGCGGCGGCGTTCACCACATCCAGCCTATGGACCGCGCTTCAGGACGCGGACGAGGTCCACGCCGAGTTGCCGTACACGTTCGCGCTCGAGCAGGAGGGTGAACTGGAGAGCATCCACGCCGGCGTCATTGATCTCGCCTACCGGGTGGGCGAGGAGTGGTGCGTCGTGGACTTCAAGACAGACGCGCTCAGCACGGAGGACCTCGCGGAGAAGCACGGTGGGCAATTAGAGGAGTATGCCGCTGCGCTCAGTAGGCTGGCCGGTGCCGAGCGCATCCAACGCGCCATATGGTCCACGTTCAACGGGCGACTCATCGAGATTGAGGAGGAGGGGTGACCGAGACCGCGCAGGACGGTTGATCAAGACCACGCGGGGCGCTTCGTAGAGCCGGCGCAGGCTAGCTCAACTGCCCCGTATACACACGGCCGAACCGGTCCACGGCTTCGACTGTGATTGAACCGGACGCATCAGCTATGTCTGCCCTCAGCAGGTGCTCGGTCAGTTGCGGTTGGACCCACGTGCGGTGGGCAGGTGCTTCGGGCCCTTCAAAACGGGCAACAGCCAAGGGGTCCATACCGACCCGTGGCTCGAGCGTGCCCCGCTGGACGCCGTCCTCGAACCATCGCACGGACCATCCCGGCTCCCAGTCCCAGATATTGGCCACGAGCTCCCCGGGCATCGCCGGGTCACTGCCGGCCGGGTAGAGTCGCATCTGGGCAGACCGCGGCAGGTCGGTTGATTTGTAGCGCCACTTCACCTCGGAGCCGGCCACCTCGTACACCGCATAGCCGTTTGGCGTCCCATCGTGGCAAATCTGGTCCGACCACCAGGCGCCACATGTCGTGCCCAGGATGTGCTCGTGGACACCGCTCTGGAATACGTGCTCGTTCTCGTGGGTATGACCGGAGATCAGGTGGGCCTCGAAGGGTGCAAGCATGCGATACAGGTTCTCCCGGTTCGTGAGTGAGACATTGGGTCGGGGGCTCTCCTCGCCGCGGCGCTCGTGTTGCCGCGAGTAGGCGGGAATGTGGAGGAAGACCACGACCGTCCGTCCGTCTTCGACCAGGTCCAGATCACGTCCAAGCCAATGGAGTTGCTCGGCGTCCAGATGCCCGATGTATCCGGCGGAATGCCAGAAGACATCGTCCAGCACCACGTAGTGCACCTCGCCACGATCAAAGCTGTAGTACGTGGGGCCGAAGCGGCGCTCAAACGTCTTGATGGAGTCCGGGTCGACGCCCGCGTCCATGTCGAGATCGTGGTTGCCCACGGCCTGAAAGAAGGGGATTCCCACGCGGCCCACACCCTGCTCGTATCGGGGGAAGAGGGAGAGGTCGTCAAACATGATGTCGCCGACGGCGATTCCAAAGGCAGCACGTCCGGCCAGCAGGGAGGCGGTCCTGCCCATGTCGGGAATCGACTCTGCATGGAAGCGGTCCATCTCGAAATCGGTCTGGGTCTGCGTGTCTCCCACGGCCAGGAACGCGTGGTTGACATCATCGCTGCCGGAGACGAAGGCGAAATTGGCCCGCATCTCACCATCTCTGCCCGCCTGGATTCGGTGGTAAAAGGAGGCAATCCCGTTGTCTGCGGTAGGGATGCGGTGCCCCGAGGGGACGCTGGCAAACACGAACCGCTGGCGGTCACTGGACAGCAGTTCGAAGGCGCCCTCGGCATCGGTGGTTGTCACGTCATACCCGTCGGACACAGCTACACCTGCGAGAGCCCGTCCATCGCCCGTTACCCGGCCACGTATCCGGACAGGCGCTCCATAGGGGCGAAGACCTGCAGCTGGCCGGTACGGGTCGGCCAGAATAGCCTCGGGTGCGAGCCAGAGGCCGGCTCCGGCAGCAAGGCTCCTTTGAAGAAAACGGCGTCGGCTGGACATGGAACGCTGGAGTTGGTCGGGATAGGGACAATAGCCGCTCCACGTTAACAAATCCCGGCACTTGCGTTTCCGCCTTCCCGGACTAACTTCACACGTTCGCCACGTACCGGAGATGGGCTCCGGCCGCCGTCCCCAGAGGCATGCGTGGTGTTTGCCGTCAATCGCACATTCCGGAGAATCCCGTGGCAAGACCCGTCCGTGCCGGCCTGATTCAGGCTACCCTGTCCGCTGATCCCAGACTCCCGGTTTCAGAGATCAAGCAGTCGATGATCGAGAAGCACGTGGCCCTGATCGAAGAGGCCGCGGCCCAGGGCGTGCAGGTCCTGTGCATGCAGGAACTCTTCTACGGGCCCTACTTCTGCTGCGAACAGGAGATCAAGTGGTACGACATGACCGAACGGATTCCGGATGGTCCGACTACGCGATTGATGCAGGAGCTGGCCAAGAAGCACAGCATGGTCATCGTCGTGCCGATGTACGAGGAAGACCTGACCGGGGTGTATTACAACACGGCGGCCGTCATCGATGCGGACGGGAAGTATCTGGGCAAATTCCGGAAGATCCACATCCCGCATTGCCATCCGGGCTTCTGGGAGAAGTTCTACTTCCGGCCTGGAAATCTGGGCTACCCCATTTTCGAGACCGCAGTCGGCAAGGTGGGGGTCTATATCTGCTATGATCGGCACTTCCCTGAGGGTTGGCGCGAGCTCGGGCTGAACGGGGCCGAAATCGTATTCAATCCGTCGGCTACTGTGGCAGGGCTCTCGGAGTATCTCTGGAAACTGGAGCAGCCAGCGGCGGCGTGCGCCAACATGTACTACGTCGGTGCCATCAACCGGCCAGGAACCGAGGAGCCCTGGAAGTTCGGCGAGTTCTATGGCAACTCGTACTTCGCAGACCCCAAGGGGCAGATAATCGCGGAAGGACCCCGGTCTGAAACGGCCATCATCACGGCGGATCTGGATCTCGACAAGATTCGCGAAGTGCGCAACGTGTGGCAGTTCTACCGGGACAGACGACCGGAGACCTACGTGGCCACGGCCCGCCAGTAGGGCAATTCCCATGACGTCCGGACAGATCGCAAACCGCCAGGATATCGAGGCCGTAGCTCCTCAGGGACCGTCTCCATCGCTCTACAATGAGGCCCTGGCGCCGGTACCGGCGCACCGGCGGTCCTGGG
>JABDJZ010000033.1 GCA_013003255.1 Rhodothermales bacterium | reverse complement strand
ACCATTGGAGAGCCCAACTTCGATGAGCTCGATGTCGCAGAGTCCGACCAGATCGGTCTCACGGGCTACGACCTGAATGCGCGCCCGTTCTACGAGGCGGGCGACAACCTCAGAGAAGACAGCTGGCTGTGGGACCGGATCATCAATGTCGCGCAGTTCCCCCTTGGAACCGCCCCGGCAGCTGAGACTGCCGACGTCGAACCGTTCTTGCTCTACGTTTCGGGGCCGGTGACACTCGAGCCACAGGCCACAGACTTTTTCTCGACGGCCTGGATATTCGGCGAAGACGAAATAGACTTCTTCAAGAACCGGGCTACAGTACAGAACATCTACGACGCGGACTACAACTTCGCGCAGCCTCCGTTTACGCCGACGCTGACCGCCGTACCCGGCGATGGGCAGGTGGTGTTGACATGGGATACGCTTTCGGTTGCCAGCTTCGACAGGTTCAGCCAGGCGTTCGACTTCGAAGGCTACAGACTGTATAAGGGGACCGACCCTCTGTTGTCTGATTCCCGCACAATCACCAACATCGATGGCACGCCGACCTTCTACAAGCCGGTGGCGCAGTGGGACCTCGAGAACGGCATCCAGGGACCGATTACCGTGCTTGGAGGCGAGGGCGTGTATAACATGGGTGGCGACTCCGGACTCTCGTTCTTCTACATCGATGACGATGTGACGAACGGGCTGACGTACTACTACGCGCTCGTTCCCTATGACCACGGGGTCATCGAGAACGGAGAACTCCAGATCGATCCGCAGGAAAACGTCTTCAACATCAGTGTTGACCTGGCAGGTAACGTGATCGGGCAGTCGCAGAACGCGGCCGTCATTGTGCCTCGCTCGAAGCCGGCCGGATTCGTAAGTGGCGCTGCCAATGAGGACCTGAGCGCGGTCACTGAAGGCATTGGCTCCGGCTCCGTCACGGTCAACATCGTGGTGGATGATCTGGTTAAGCCTGACAATCCTTACCAGATCCGATTCTTCTCCGAAGACGCCGGTGATGTTGGGACGGACCTCTACAGCACGACGGCATTCGAGATCATCGACAAGGCTACCAACGACGTCCTGCTGGCCAAGACAGAGCTGATTCCGATCACACCGATGGTCGATGGCTTCGTCATCGAAATCGAAAACTTCGAAGTCAGTCGGGGTTTCCTCGAATACGAGACCGAGCGGACCGGCTACGTGTCCAACCCCGGTAGCGCGAACGAACTGTACGGACTGGACCCATCTGCCCTCGACGGTGTCGATTCCAACTGGAACGCACTGGTTCAGGAGGACTCCTCCGGGATCTACGTGCAGTCCCCGTGGGACTACGAACTGAGGTGGGTGAACCCATCCGACTCAACCTACAGGCCGCCCAGGTTCGGGATTTCCTTCCTCAGGGAGGAGGTGCCCATCTTTGCGTACAACGCGACGTCCGGAGAGCAGATTGCGCTCTTCATTGATGACCGCAATGGTACCCGGGCATTTGATGCCGGTGACGACATCATCCTGGCCGAGCCCGAGGGCAGGGCCTGGAAGTTCAGACACCGCGTTCGTTTCTCGGTGCCCAGTGGTCAGGAGTCCAATCCGCCGGATGCCGGCGACGTGCTCCGGATCTCTGTCAAGCGCGAGTTCTTTGAAGGGGACATGTTCCAGTTCACCCTCCGCGCGGCAACGATCGACACGGAACTCGGACTGGAGGAGCTGGAGGACATCGCCGTCGTTCCCAACCCCTACGTCGGCGCGTCGGAGTACGAACCGAGGTCGCAGATTACGGGGCGTGGGGAGCGCCGGGTCCGGTTCATCAACCTGCCTCAACAGGCCACCATCACCATTTTCAACCTTCGGGGTGAGAAGATCCGCACGCTGCGGCACGATGGGGTCGGAAGCAACGGGTCCATGTTCTACGACCTGCAGACGGAAGGCGGGCAGGACCTGGCCTACGGAGTCTACATCTATCATGTCGAGGCTGACGGCATCGGCGAGCACATCGGCAAGTTTGCCGTCGTCAAGTAGGGGGAACCAGTCATGAAACGATTCTCTATCCTTCTCCTCGCCGTTCTCAGTGTCCCCGTGGCACACGCCCAGTCTCGTGCTGGTACGACGGCGGCTACCTTCCTTACGCTTGGAACAGGTGCACGCGGCTCATCACTGGGTCACGCATACACCTCCATCGCAACGGGTCCGGACGCCCTGTTCTGGAACCCGGGTGGCGCCTCCATAGCCTACCAGGGACGCTACCGTGGCGGTGCCTTCTTCACCCACCACAACTGGCTGGCGGACATTGACTACAATGCCGCGGCCGTCGTAGTGCCTGCCGGTGGATCCGGAGTCCTGGGTCTCTCGATCGCCTCCGTCGACTACGGTCGCATGGATGTCCGCACGGTGACGGCCCCCGAGGGAACCGGCGAGACCTTCGATGCCGGCGACATGAGCATTGGGCTCACCTACGCCACGCCGCTTACGCCGCAGTTCCACTTCGGCGGTACCGCCAAGTATGTGACGCAGCGCATCCGGGACATGTCGGCGAGCACCTTCGCCTTTGACTTCGGTTTCGTGCTGGCCACGGACTACCTCAATGGCATGAGGATCGCGGCTTCCATCATGAACTTCGGTGGGAAGATGCAGATGGACGGCATCAACTCGGAGTCGAACATCGACATCGCTCCGAACAATGAGGGCACGTCCGAGAGCATTCCCGTTCGCATCCGGATGGACCGCTGGGACCTGCCGATTGCGTTCAAGTTTGGCGTGGCGATTCCCGTTGTGAAGACCGGCAACATCGAAGTTCTGGCGCTGGCTGATGCCAACCAGACCAACGACAACAACCTCAACTCGGACTTTGGGGGTCAATTCCGCTACGCTACGAACACCTACTCGTTTGACGCACGCATTGGCTACAAGGACGCGTTTCTGGAAGACAACGTGGACTCACACCTGAGTTACGGTGTCGGCCTTGACGTGGAGGTATCCGGCGTGCGCTTCGGCTTCGACTACGGATACATTCCGTTTGACCTGCTGGAGAACGTTCAGATGTTTGATTTCCGGGTCCACTTCTAGAGCTCGAACTTGAGCAGTCTCTACCCCCGGCAATTTGCCGGAGTTCTGATTCCCCTCGGGCTGGTCCTTCTGCTGCTTTCGGGCTGCAACCGGGGACCTACGCCGCTGGTGGACGTGGAGACGCTGGCCGTGGTGGGCTCCCAGGAGATCAGCGACTCCTGGTTTGAGCGGACGTACGTGGACTTTCTGATTCGGACGGGACAGAATGACACGGAGTCCAATCGGCGCGCCCACTTGGAGAACCTCATTGATGCGGTTCTGCTGGCCGAGGAGGCCGAGCGTGCGGGCCTGACCGCGGATTCCGCGTTCCAGGTGTTCCGCGACCGCGAGCGCAAGAAGGCGCTTGGGACCGTGTTCTTCCACGAAGAACTGCTGCTTGAACTGCCTCCGCCTACCGACGCGGAGGTGCGCCTGGCCTTCGCCAGGTGGAAGGCGCAGGTAGTCGTGCGGCATCTGTTCTTCCAGTCTGAGGAGGATGCGCTCGCCAGCTACAATCGGCTTCGGGCGGGGAAGGACTTCCTGCAGGAGGCCCAGGAGTGGTATGGCGTGCCGGGCGACTCCTCAGCAGGTTATCTGGGCCCCGTCAAGTACTTCGAGATGGATGACGCCTTTGCGGAGGCCGCATTCAATCTGGAAGAGGGCGCCTTCTCCCGGCCGGTTCAGTCCCGTTTCGGGTGGCACATCATCCGGTCGGAGCGCATCCTGGTCAATCCCTTGCTGACCGAGGACGAGTATCAGGTCCGCCGTGGGGGAATCGAGTCCCAGTTCCGACTCCGGCGACGCAAGCTGGAGGGGGACGCATTCGTCCGCGACTTCATGGCCGGCCTCGACGTTGAGGCGAATGGACCTGCGATTGCCGGGCTGGCGGGACTCATTGATGACCTGACCATCGAGGTGGCTCCCGAGATTGAGATCCAGGGTGCCGAAGAAGTCGCCCGGGCTGCTGTACTGGACAGTCTCAAGGCGATGATCAGCGCAGAGACTGTTCTAGCCACCTACCGCCTCGGCGGACGTCAGCGCGAGTTCACGGCTGGAGACTACCTGCTCTGGATGGAGGACCTGCCGTTTGAGGTGACCAGGCGCAGGACCGTCAACTCGGTGGGACGGGCGCTCCGGAACGAGGTGTTCGCCCAGGAGGCAGAACGCAAGGGACTTGAAGACGAGATTGCCGAGGGCCTGGTTTGGGAAGCCAGCACGCTTCGCCTGGCCGGGATGATGCGCAACAAGCTGCGTGAGAATCCGGGCACCGTCTCGGATTCCATGTTGGCGGTGGCTGCCGAACGAGCCGGATGGTTCGCCCGTGCCGTTCGGATGGCCGATGCGGACACGGTGGGGATGCGCCGCGCGCTCGCGCCCATTGTTGCCGAGTACCGGTTGATTGATTCACTGAGAGCCTCGACCACCATCGAGGTGGACACCCTCCGGTATCAGCAACTGCAGGAAGGGCTGAACGCCGTGCCGGACCTGGGCCGCTGATGGCCTGGCGGAGCCGGATCGCCATTTGATTCAAAGACGAGACTGAGAGCCTGCTCAGTTCCGAACGGCCTGCAAGGCGGGGTATAGCGCGCGGAAGCGCTGATGGATGCCGCGGTAGACCTCGACGGTCTCCGGGCTGGGCTGAATCACCTCGCCTGTCCTCACGCAGGCTTGACTCGCTTCGCCCGCGTTCGCCCAGATACCCGTCCCAACGCCAGCTAGCATCGCCGCGCCCAGGGCCGCCCCCTCGGTGGTATCCACGGTCACCAGATCGGTGGCCAGGACATCGGCCAGAACCTGCCGCCAGAGCGGGCTTTGCATGGCACCACCACTGGCCCTCAGGGAAACCGGGCGCGGCAGGCCTGCCTGAGCTAGAAGGTCCAGGTTGTCCAGGAGGCCAAAGGCCACACCCTCCAACACCGCGCGAGTAAGGTGTCCCCGTGAATGTCCCCGCGTCAGGCCACTGAAAGATGCCGTGGCCAGCGGGTCAGCGTGGGGTGTGCGCTCACCGGTGAGGTAGGGGAGGAAAGTCACCCCGTCGGCTCCGGCCGGGCAGTCGGCAGCCTCAGCCACCAGATCGTCAAAGGGAACACCGGGGGCCAGTGTGTCGCGGAACCACTGCAGGCTTCCGGCCGCCGAAAGCATCACGCCCATGAGGTGCCATCGTCCGGGGACGGCGTGCGGAAACGCGTGCGCGCGCCCGCGTGTATCCACCCTCGGACGGTCGGATGGCGCGAAGACCACGCCGGAGGTCCCCACGGTCAACGCGAACGTGTCCGGCTCCGTCGCACCGACGCCCACGGCCTGCGCTGCCTGATCACCACCGCCGCCCACCACCGGGGTCCCGGAGGCAAGTCCCGTGGCCGTTGCCGCACTGTCTGTCAGACGCCCCGTAACGTCTGTGCCTTCGTGCGTAGCGGGCAGCCACTCTCGCGGGATGCCAAGGCCGTCGAGTATCCGGGAGGACCAGTCACGCGTGGCGAGGTCCAGCAGGAGGGTGCCACCCGCGCCCGCCCTGTCGGTGGCGTGTTCACCCGTCAAGCGCCAACGGATGTAGTCCTTGGGCAGGAGAACATGCCGGACGCGGGCGTAGACCTCGGGCTCGTGATTTCGGACCCAGAGCAGCTTGGGCGCAGTGAAACCCGGAAACGCGTCGTTGCCGGTAATCCGTACCAGGTCCTCAAGCCCAAACATCTCGCGAATCTCATCGCACTCCGCGCCGGAACGCTGATCGTTCCAGAGCATGGCCGGACGGAGCACATCGCCGGCCTCGTCCAGGAGCACCAGGCCGTGCATTTGGCCGGACAGTCCGATTCCCGAGATCTGTTCGGGAGACACCCCCGTTTTAGTCAGTACCCCGGCAACCGCCTTTCGTGTGGCGGTCCACCATTCGAGCGGGTCCTGCTCGCTCCACAGCGGACGCGGTGTGGACAGGCTGTGCGGGGCTGAAGACACGCCCAGGAGCGTTCCGTCCTCCCCGAGAAGCAGCGCCTTGGAGGCGGTGGTGGAAATGTCCAGTCCGAGGGTGCAGGTCATACGCAAAAAGGGCTTGCCACAAAGTACGTCCGGGCACCATTTGGTGTGTCTTTCCAGACTATATTTCGACCCCGACAACCCTGTCATAGCGCACATTCCCATGAATCAGAGAGCCGTTGATCAGAACACCCTCCTGATCACCCTCATCAGCATCGTAGCTACCATCGGAGGCTTTCTCTTTGGCTTCGACAGCGGCGTCATTAACGGGACGGTGGACGGCCTGCAGACGGCGTTCAGTTCGGACAGTGTGGGGACTGGATTCAACGTGGCCTCCATGCTCCTGGGCTGTGCAGTGGGGGCGTTCTTCGCAGGACGACTCGCCGACCGTTTCGGACGGAGGTCACTACTGATCGTCGCTGCGGTCTTCTTCACGATCAGCGCCTGGGGATCGGGTGTCTCGGGGGGCTCGTTCGAGTTCGTGATATACCGTGTTCTTGGCGGTCTGGCTGTCGGTGCCGCGAGTGTCATGGCACCGGCCTACATCGCTGAGATCGCGCCCGCGAACATCCGCGGACGCCTGGCCACCATCCAGCAGATTGCCATTATCGCAGGTCTCTTCTGTGCCTTCGTCAGCAACTATCTGTTGGCCGATGCAGCCGGTGCATCCACGGCCGAATTCTGGATGGGCTTCGAGGCCTGGCGCTGGATGTTCTGGATTGAAATCGCACCGGCGGTGCTGTTTTTCCTGACGCTCCTGGCCATCCCCGAAAGCCCGCGATTCCTGGTGATGTCCGGCAAGAAGGAGCGGGCTCGAGTCGTGCTGACCCGTCTCTTTGGCACAGAATCCGCTGACGAGAAAGTCGCGGAGATCGATGCCTCGTTGGCAGGGGACCACCATCGCCCCCGTTTGTCCGACCTGCTGGACAAGGCAACCGGTCGGGTGCGCAAGATAGTCTGGGTGGGCATCGGCCTGGCCACGTTCCAGCAGCTGGTTGGCATCAACGTGGTGTTCTACTATGGAGCTGTCCTCTGGCAGGCGGTCGGCTTCTCGGAAAGCGACGCTCTGCTGATCAACGTGATTTCTGGTGGACTCAGCATCGGCGCGTGCGTGGTCACCATCCTCATCATTGACAAGGTCGGCCGGAAGCCCCTCCTGTGGATCGGCTCCGCTGGCATGGCACTTTCCCTGGCGCTGGTGGCGATTGCCTTCTCGACCGGGGACTTGGGTGAAGGTGGTGATCTGGTCCTGAGTGATTCGATGGGCGTTCTGGCCCTGGTGGCCGCGAACATCTACGTGGTGTTCTTCAATGGCTCATGGGGGCCGGTCATGTGGGTCATGTTGGGCGAGATGTTTCCCAATCAGATCCGCGGCTCGGGCCTTGCCGTCTCGGGGCTGTTCCAGTGGGGCAGCAACTTTGGCATTACGATGACCTTCCCCATCCTGTTGGCAGGCATCGGTCTGGCGGCAGCCTATTCGATCTACGCATTCTTCGCCCTGGTCTCGGTGTGGTTTGTGCTGCGTTTCGTTCATGAGACCAAAGGTCTTGAACTGGAGGAAATGGCCGGATGAGAAAGCAGTCACTGAGGATTCTGATATTCGCCGTCATCATGGGCACCACCATCGACGCGGGGGCGCAGTCCTTCCGGGACGCATCTCTCCCCGTGGATGATCGCGTCGCTGACCTTCTTGGCCGCATGACGCTGGGTGAGAAGGCCGCCCAACTCCAGTGTCTCTGGGACAGCAAGCCCACAGTGCTGGATGAGACCGGCGCATTCCTGTCCGACAAGGCCAGTGAACTGTTGCCGGATGGCATTGGCTGTCTGGCGCGGCCTTCCGATTACCTTGGACT
>JABDJZ010000025.1 GCA_013003255.1 Rhodothermales bacterium | reverse complement strand
GCGTTTGTGACGGGGAGCTTTGGAGGTCTTACCCCGGTGAACCGCATCGGTACTCAGACCCTCGAGCCGGGTGGGCCCGTCACACGCCAGTTATCGGACGGCTATGACATGGCCATCGCAGAGTACGTGGCGCGCGCGAGGCACGGGCTGAGCGGGTAGGCGGCGGGGGCGCTGGCGGTGGCCTCGAGCGGCGGCGGTCCCGGCCCCGAGCGGCGGTGGCCGTGGCCCCGAGCGGCGGGCCCCGATCAGTCTTCCTTCAGCTTCGCCGAAATGATGTGGTCCAGCCCCGGAAACGCCCCATCGAGAAACGCCCGACCTCCCATCGCGATCTCCCGCTGGCGCCGCGCTGGCGCATTGCCGTAATCCCCGTTGAGCGAATCGATGGCCGCCATGCCCATGGTCACTTCCCCGAAAGGCGGATATCCCGGGACTCCGTTTGCCATAAGTGTGTCCAGCGGTGCGTTGTCGAGCAGGTTGATGAAAATCTGGGTCGTCCGGGTCTCGGGCCCTCCCCGGGCAAATGACACCCGACCCCTCAGATTACTGACCACGGAGGGTTCGTCAGGCACACGCATCTCGCGCCAGGCGTCGTAGACCGCCTCTTCCTCCGGGATCCCGAACTGAGCCACGTATCCTTTCACCACCCGAAAGACGGAAGCGCCATTGAAATACCCGGTGCGCACCAGGTGATAGAAGCGGTCGGCCGCCGCGGGTGACCAGTCCCGCTTGACGGCAACCTCAAATGGGCCCGTGGACGCCTCGAAGGCTACGACAAACGAATCAGGTGCCGCCTCGCCCACCCGGTCATCGGGCATCTGGGCGATGGCCAGCACAGGCAGAAACAGTAGGGCAAGCAGGATGCTCAATACACGCATGGCTATCTACCTGAGGAGGCCGGCGCCTGATTCATCTCCTCCATCACGCTGTCAAGCAGCATCATGACCGCGTCCAGCGACGAGGTCAGCGTGGCAAGCCGCTGGTAGGCGTCCCGGCCGGGAAGCTGATCAGCACGGCTGGTCATCCCGGCAAGGTATCGGATTTGGGAGTCAAGCATCCGCGGCGGATAGCTGTCGGAGTTGTCGGTCACCAGCTGATCATGAATCGCTTTGAGTGCCCGATGGTGAGCGTCCGTTTCATCCAGACCTTCCATCGATTCCCGAATGCTTCGCACCATGCGGGCGTGCCGCGTCAACAGTTCTCCCACCGCCTTGTTGTGCGCCAGTTGGGCCTCCATATCGGCTTGGGACACATCGCCCTCCAATCGGGGATCGGCCAGCAGTGCCAGCGTCGTAGAGATGGTTTCGTCACCGTGTGACAGGCGAACCGTGTAGGTCCCGGGCACGGCCATCGGCCCCCGGCCCTGGCGACCGCTCGTGGTCATTGGACCGGCGTGTCGCAGATCCCAAATGAAGCGATGTAGCCCTGCGCCCGTGTCGAGCGCCTCCGGCTCTGACTGGAGCGGAACCGGGCCCCGCATGCCCTGAACTTCTGGCGCCATCTCCTCCCGTTCACCGCTGATGAACCGGCGGATCACATTGCCAGAGGCATCAGCGATCTCAAGCGTCAGATCCGCCGAAGCCTCGTCGGCCAGATGATACCAGAGGACGGCTCCTGCCGGGAGATATTCCGGATCCGCGCTGGATCCACGGCGCGCGCCATACCGCATCCGGTACGCGTCACGGGGCTCAAACAGGTGCACCGGGGCGGCGGCTACCTGCTCGTTCAATTGATGCAGCGGGGAGAGGTCATCCAGGATCCAGAAGGACCGCCCCATCGTGGCAACTACCAGGTCCTTCCGGTTTACCCGGAGGTCCGTTATGGGCGTCATCGGAAGGTTGGCCTGAAATGGCATCCAGCGCTCGCCATCATTCATGGAGACGAAGAGGCCGTACTCGGTGCCGGCGTAGAGCAGCCCCTCACGGTCGGGATCCTCTCGAACTACGCGGGTCGGATTGAACTCACCGATCCCATTGGTGCCGTCGGTCAACAGCGTCCAGGTATCGCCGTGGTTTTCGGTCTTGAAGATGTACGGCTGGAAGTCGTTCAGCAGGTAGCGATACGCCGCTACGTACGCCTTGCCGGGCGTGTGTGGCGAGACGTCAATGCTCTGGATTCGTCCCTCGGGCGGCAGCCCCGGGGGCGTGACGTCCACCCAGGTTTCGCCATCATCCAGCGTGACGTGCACCGGACCGTCGTTCGCACCCGTCCAGATGACGCCGGGCTCCAGTGGCGACTCCTCAATCACGTAAAGGGTCGAGTAGTGCTCTTCGCCCGTGATGTCCCGCGTGATGGGCTTTCCGGAGGTGACCTGTCGCTCGGGGCGGAATGCGGTCAGGTCCGGGCTGATGGTCTCCCAGGTCTTGCCCTCATCCCGCGTGCGGTGGACGTACTGGGATCCGTGATAGACCGTATTGGGATCGTGCGGGGACACCTCAATGGGCACGACCCGCTGGAAGCGGTAGGGCAGCGTCGAGGGGTTCACGCCGTACATGTCTACGGCTCCGACGTAGTACTGCCACTCCTGGCCCGTGGCCCGGTTGTAGCGACCGAATCGGCCCTTGCAGTTGCTGTAAACGATGTTCGGGTTTCCGGGCTTGGGCACGGCCGGTCCCGTCTCGCACCCGCCGATTGCTTCCCAGAATGCCGCCCGGCCTCCGACACGGGTCCCCGGCGGCTGGCTCGGAACCGCGATGGTGGAATTGTCCTGCTGGCCCGCGTAGATCCAGTAGGGAAACTGGTCATCGGTATGCACCTGGTACAGTTCCGCGGTGTTCTGATTGTGCTGCGTAGACCACGTGCGAGCGCCGTCCAGGGTCACGTTGGCACCACCATCATTGGACTGCACCATGATGTCCGGGTTGTCCGGGTTGATCCACATGTCGTGGTTGTCCCCGTGGGGCGTGGACACGCGCTGAAAGCTGCGCCCCCCATCCGTGGACTTGTAGAAGCCCTCGTTGTTCACGTACACGACGTCGGCGTCGGTTGGGTCCACATCCACATTCGTGTAGTAGAACGGGCGGTTCATGATACCGGCCTGGTTGCTCGCCAGTGTCCAGGTC
>JABDJZ010000005.1 GCA_013003255.1 Rhodothermales bacterium | reverse complement strand
CCCTTCAACGGTGTGTGGCAAACGGTCGCGATCGCCCCAGAAATACCCCGTCTCCCCGTCGGCAGCTATCTCATCAAACCGCAACAGATCATCCACTTCCCTGAATCCATCCAGCGGAAAGTGGGCGATGAGTCCCTTCGGATCGAGAGGCGTGACCTCGGTCCGTTCGGCTCGCCAGATTTCGAAGGGCTCATCGAATGATGGGTGGTCCGGGTCTGTCAGTTCTTCGAGGCGTCGAATTTCCTGCCGGATGCCGCTCAACTCCGACTCCGTCAGCGAGTCCACCAGCAGCACGGTGGGAGAGGCCTCGCCCGCATAAGGAATGTTGCCTACCTCGTTGACCTGATTGAAGAAGGCGAAGAGGCCGAAGTATTCCTCCTGACTTACCGGATCATACTTGTGGTCGTGACAGCGGCTGCACTCAGCGGTGACGCCAAGGAAGGCCTTACCGAACGTGTTGGTGCGGTCGGCCACGTAGTCTACCCGGTACTCTTCCAGCACGATGCCCCCTTCCTGGCTCTGAAGGTGATTCCGGTTGAAGCCCGTCGCGAGAATCTGTTCGCGGGTTGCTTCGGGGAGAAGATCTCCGGCCAGTTGCCACGTGACGAACTCGTCGAATGGCTGATTGCGATTGAAGGAGCTGATTACCCAGTCACGCCAGGGCCACATGTTGCGCCAACCGTCGTCCTGGTAGCCGTGGCTGTCGGCGTACCGTGCGAGGTCCAGCCAGTCCACGGCCATGCGTTCCCCGTAGGCGGGCGATGCCATCAGGCGGTCGATAACCGTCTGTCTGGCTTCCGGGCCGGAGTCCCGCGAGAATGCCTGGATTTCCTCGTCGGTCGGCGGAAGCCCGGTCAGGGTGAACCGGACACGTCTCAACCAGGTCAGTGGTTCGGCTTCCGGCGCCGGTTCGAGGTCCTGGGCGCGAAGCCCATCGAGGACAAAGGCATCGATGGCACCACGCGACCAATTGTCGTCGACCGCCGGCGCGTCCGGACGTATGGGAGGCTGGTAGGCCCAGTGGGATTCGTATCCGGCGCCCTGCTCCAGCCATCGCACAAGCACTGCCTTCTCCTGCGCAGACAGGGTCAGGTTTGACTCAGGCGGTGGCATCCGGACCTCGGGATCTCCCGAAAGGATGCGTTCCCGCATGTCACCCCGGGAAGCCCGAATTCCCTCCGGCGTGTCGAACCGGATATCCTCGACCCGGGTGTTGGCATCCGGGCCGTGACATGTGAAGCACCGATCCGAGAGGATGGGCTTGACATCGAAGTTGAAACTGACCGTCTCAGGGAGTCGGTCAATTTCAACTTCAACTTCCGCCGGCAAGCTGGGAGAACAGCCGACAATGAAGATGCTGGCCAGCAGCGCGTGAGCCGGTCGGATCATTCGCTAATCAACCAACCGCACGCGCGCAGATCAAGTGCCCCGCCTCACGGCGGGTGTCCTGAGAGATCAGAATGAAGCGGTGTTTAGTTACCGCGGCGCTGCATGCCCTGGCCGTTGCCGTGCTTCATGCCCTGGCCATTGCCGTGCTGCATGCCCTGGCCGTTGCCGTGCTGCATGCCCTGACCCATCTCGTGGTTCATGGTCTTGACCGAGTCGGCCTGGGTCTTGAGATACATCATGAGTGCGTCAAGATCGGCTTCCTCCAGCAGTAGGGGAGGCATGACGCCAAAGCGCTCAATGGCGTGAGCGGGTAGGGCGGAACGGGCGGCATCCGGGGATCCTACCCAGTCCCGCATGGACTGCCAGGGATCCTCGAGTTCGGCCTCGAGATAGTGCTTGATCACCATCCGCATCGGCGGGGCCAGATTGGGTGGCGGATCCAGCGAATGACAGGTGGCGCATACGGTCTTGAATACAACTTCCCCTTCGGCCACCGGATCAGGATCCACTGATTGTCCCATGAGGACGAAGGAGGCGAGCAGCAAGGCAAACGCTGCAATAATGAACTTCATGACTGGCCTCTTGATGATTCCCTGCAACGTAGACGGGTGCCTCACGGCCGGCAGACGGGCCGCCCCTGTCAGGGAAGTAGGACCTTCCCCTACAACTCCTCGGCAATGGCCTGAAGGAAGTCGTCGCCGTA
>JABDJZ010000630.1 GCA_013003255.1 Rhodothermales bacterium | reverse complement strand
GGAGGTAGAACCGGAGGAGCGCGCGCGGCTGCCCATCGCTTCCCGGCCGTTTGATCTGGTCAAGCTGTACGAGTCAGTTGACCAGGAGCAGGCCGTCGAGCCAGAGGACCTGCGCGAAGCCGAACTGACCGAGGCTGAACTCGCCGAGGCGAGTGCGCCCGAGCCTCAGCCGGAGGCAGAGCTGATCGCCGAGCCGGAGGCTGAACCGATCGCCGAACCCGCCGCGGAACTGATCGCCGAGCCGGAGGCAGACCCGATCGCCGAACCCGCCGCGGAACTGATCGCCGAGCCAGAGGCAGAACTGAGCGCGGAGTCCGAGGAAGACCTCACCGCCGAGCCCGAGACGGCACCAACACCGGAAGTCTCCATCGAGCCTCCCACGCGTAAGGACCGTCGCCGCATCCAGGCCATGGCCGAACTACGTCCGATGTCCCTGGCAGACCTCATTCGGCAGTCGCAGCCTCGCTGGACCAAGCTGGCCGAAATGGACTAAGAGAGCTCCGGCGCCCCTCCGCGCCAGAAGCTCAATCGTCTTCCGGCGGAGGCTTCGCATTGGGATCGAACAGCATCCCGGTACAGAGACAGATCTTGCGCTCGGTGCGGGTCAGCACGTCGTAATTGGGGCAACTCTGACAGCCCTTCCAGAAGATGTCGTCCTTGGTGAGCTCCGAAAAGGTCACGGGACGGTAGCCCAGATCAGAGTTGATCTTCATCACCGGGAGACTGGTGGTGATGCCGAAGAGCTTGGCGTTGGGGTACCGCTCCCGGGAGAGCAGGAAAGCACGCTTCTTGATCTTTCGGGCCAGCCCGTTCTTACGGTAGTCCGGGTTGACGATGAGACCGGAGTTGGCCACGTATCCGGCACTCTCCCAGGTCTCGATGTAGCAGAAGCCGGCCAGGTCATCACCGCACAGGGCGATCACGGCGTTTCCCTTCTCCATCTTGCTGGCGATGTAGCTCGGGTCTCGCTTGGCGATTCCGGTGCCGCGGACTTTGGCCGCCGCCTCGATCAGGTCGCAGACCGCCTGGGCATAGGCGGTGTCTTGAGGCCCGGCAACACGTATTACAAACGTGAGCCGGTTGTCGGAGTTGGGCTCGGCGGACATGTCAGGAGAAAATGAGAAACACGGCTAATTCACTCCTGCATGTAAAGTTCGGCCCTGAAAAGCGCTTCGAATCCTAATTTCCGGCCTATCAGAACAACTGTTATGATTCGATACCTAACGGCGGGCGAGTCCCACGGCGAAGCACTCATCGGGATCGTGGAAGGACTCCCGGCAGGAGTTCCGGTCACCAGGGCTGCCATCAACGAGCACCTGTCCCGTCGCTGGCTGGGTTTCGGACGAGGCGGCCGAGCGAAGTTTGAACGCGACCAGATTCACATCTACTCCGGTATCCGGTTCGGCCTGACGATGGGCAGCCCGGTCTCGATGCGTCTCGACAACGAGGCGTATACACGGGACCGCTCGGGCTGGCCCGACGTGATGTCCGTGGAAGGATCGTCCGAGGAAATCGATAAGGTGACGCTGCCCCGCCCAGGGCACGCTGACCTGGTGGGTACACAGAAGTACGGATTCGATGACATTCGACCCGTCATCGAACGATCCAGTGCGCGCGAAACGGCCATGCGGGTGGCCTGTTGCTCGCTGGCCCGCCTCTTCCTGGAGGCGTTGGACATCCACATCGGATCCCATGTCTTCCGGATCGGGCAAGTTGGCCACGATCATTCAAGCGAATGGGCGGAGGCGAGTGCCAAACTTGTAAATGAAGGCGGGGCACGGGCGGTCTTCGAGCGCGCAGATCAGAGTGAAACGCGCATGCTGGATGAGGACCTGACTGCCCGCTGCATCGCACACATCAAGGAAGCCAAGAAGGCGGGTGATTCGCTGGGGGGCGCCTACGAGATCATCGTCACCGGAGTCCCAGTCGGTCTTGGCTCCTACGTCCACTGGGACCGCCGACTGGACGGTCAACTGGCCCAGGCCATCATGTCCATTCAGGCGCAGAAGGCGGTGGAAGTGGGCGATGGGATCGCCGCGGCCACGGAGCCGGGGTCGGCGATTCACGACCCGATCACCGGGGGTGAGGGCGGCTATGGCAGAACCCAGAACCGGGCCGGCGGCATCGAAGGGGGCATGTCCAATGGGATGCCGATCATCGTCCGTGGGTACATGAAACCCATCCCGACACTAATCAAACCGCTCGCAACGGTGGACATTGCCTCGGGAGAGGCCCAGCCCACGCGCTACGAGCGGAGTGATGTTACTTCAGTGCCTGCGGCGTCGACGGTGGCGGAAGGCACGGTGGCCTTGGTCATCGCGAACGCGGTCCTGGAGAAATTCGGCGGCGACTCGCTGACCGAAATTCGGGAGCGGGTCGAGGCGGCCCGATCAGGCCCCTCCGCCTGAGTCCTAGCGGCTCCGCAGCGTCCGGTTTGCACCGCGGGCAGCTCGACGTCCCGTTGCCCGCGCTTGGCCGCCGGCTGTGAGGGCCGCGTGGATGCGGATGGTCTCCACCTGGTCCTCGTTGAGGCCGAGGGCATCCGCCATCGCACGTGGGCCATCCTGATTCATGCCGCGAGCGTCAGGTCCCGGGCGACCGTCCTGAATGCCGGCACGAACACCTGCCTGACCCTGTCGGCCGCGCACCCGGGACTGTATGGACCCCTCGGTGGCCCCGCGAATGCGACGCGCCTGTGTGCGGGTTCGCGGCGTTCGACGCTCCTGCAGTTCCTCGATGCGCGCCTTCTGCTCGTCGGTCAGCAGGCCGTGGGCTTCCTCACGCATTGAAGTCTGGAGTTCGTCCATCTTCTTGCGAACCTCGGTGCGATCCATGTCGCCTTCGCGCTGCGCCTCACGGAGTTCCTGAACACGCTCGCGATTGGCTTCCCGCAGCGTCTCCAGCGAGGCCTTCTGCTCATCGGTGAGCGAGTCCACCATGCGGTCGATCACGGGCTGCCGCTCCCGGTTGCCACGGTTGCGCACGTTGCGCGCTCCGTCGGTGCGCTGCCCGCGGCGTCCCTCAATCGAGGCACCCCATCGCGTGGCCCGCGCCTGACCTGCCGCGCGGTTCGCAACCATGGCCTGGCGGCGTCCCTGCTGCACGCCCTGGCCAAAGGCGGCCCGGACCTGTCCTTGCTGAAGGAGGGACTCTTTCTGCTCGGCCGTCAGGGTCCCTTGCAGTGCGGCTGACAG
>JABDJZ010000629.1 GCA_013003255.1 Rhodothermales bacterium | reverse complement strand
GGGATACCCGGCGGCAGCCACCGCGACCGCCAGACTGTCACTCGGCACGAAATCGGTGACGGCTACGGTCCCGGGGAGGCCCGGGGGAATCGGCTGCCCGCTGGCCAGTTTCCGGAAAGATCGGAGCACCAGCCGGCCGCTGGAGGTGCGCGGGTCCGGCAGCATGAAGGCATCGTTCCCCCAGGTCGTGGAATCCGCGTCCAGGACCCGCAGCGTCATTCCCCGCACGTGGTTAATGGGTCCGTAGCTCAGATGCCGGTATTCACCTGGGTGGATGGGTTGAATCCCGAACCCCGCCAGCCGTTCGGCCACGTACGTGGCAGCCGCGGCATATCCGATGGTCGCGGTTCTGCGGCCACCTGTCTCAGCGGAATTGAGACGTCCATAGTGGGCCTCGATCCGCGCGGGTTCGATAGATTGAGCCTCTTGGGGCGAGGGCTCCGCAATCGGCGCGGTACAGGACACCACCGCAGCAGCCACGAGGCATCCAATGACCGGGGAAAGGCGTAGTATGCGCCCATGGCCTCGCCCACCCGCATCACGAACAAGCTCTTTGCGCTCCGTGCCCTGACCCGGCGCTCGACGGTGCTCTTTGCGATTGCCACCTCCGTCGGGGTAGTCCTGATTCCGCTGGCCTACCGCAACGTGATGCCTGACCGGCTGATCGTGATGATCCCCACCGTCCTCTACCTGGGCTTCGCGGTGTTTCGCCTGATTGGTGGCTTTCAAACGGATCGTCAGTTGGAGTTTGAGGAACGCTTCGTGCGATTCGCCGAGAAGCGTGGAGCACTTCTGGGATCCGCGCAAGCAGGTGGGAAGCTATGGAAGCTGAGTTGCCTTGTCCAAGGGCTCACTCGGTCGGAGTCGGTGGTGGCTACCAATCGCGAACGCGAGTCGCTGGTAGTCCGGTCTCTGCGGGCTTCCAGCCGACTCCTGCTCCCGCCAAGTGTCCGTCTGGCCATTCCGTGCGCGGTACTCGTGGCCCTCGCCTGGACGTTTGTGGCCTACAACACCTCGCTGGCCAGAGGGCAGTTCCTCTTTCTGGCCGTTCTTCCGTGCCTGACGCTCGTGGGCTGGATGGAAGCCCGCATCGGAAGTGAGCGGCGACGCCTGACCGAAGCGCTGCACGAGCTTCTGGACGCGGTAGCTGCGTGGCGTCATGCCGAATGGACCGCGGCCAACCAGAGCAGAACCGTCCTCCCTTACCGGCACAAGCTCCTCTACCGGGACCGGATTCTCAGTCGGCAAGTGCCGTGAGGCAGAAAAAAGGGCGGCACCCTTTCGGATGCCGCCCGCCGGAACACCGCGGCCCCAGAGGACCCCGATAGTCGTTGACTCGAATCAGCCGCGGCTACTTCGATCCTGAATCCTTCATCCCAGACTCCTTGAGATAGCGATTGGGCTTCTCCTGGGACTGCTGCACCTGCTCGTTGAATCGACGCAGGGCATCCTGTACCTGCTTCCGCCTGCGCTCAAGCAGATCTTCCTGATAGGGCTGCGTGGAGCGCGTCAGCAGGGGCTCAACAATGTCGGCCTGCAGGACCATGAGCAGTTCCTTTTGCGAAACGGTGGTCTGCGAGCGGGAGAACAGGTATTTCAGCCCGAAGAACCAGCCCGGGAGGTCCTTGAGGAACGGGACGCCGCGGCGCGATACTGACTCGTCGGTGCTGTAGAGCCCACCGATCATGACCTGCTCGCCATTCAGCGAGACCACCTGCGTACCCGCCTGACTGCGATCAATAATGGGTCCAGCGGTGGACGGGCGGCTTGAGGAACGCTCCACACTCACTTCCAGATGGACAATGTCCACCTCGGTGGAGTCGGGGGTGAGTTCGGTGATGATGGTCGGGGTCACATCGATGATGATGCCCGTCTGGAGCAGTTCCGTTACGGTGTTGCCCGAGAAGTCCAGCTTCTGGATCGGGATGTCCTGTCCGCTCTGGAAGTTGCCCTTCTGTCCGGATTGCACCGTGATCTCGGGGCTGGCAATGGTTTCGCCGACACCTGAAGCCTCGGCCAGTTGAATGATGGACTTGAGATCCTTCAGGTCAACCTGGCTCGGCGAGATGAGGATGTCATCCAGCGGCTCGAACAGTTTGTCCGTCTTGAGGAAAAAGTTCAGGCCTGCCTGGGCACCACCACCCGATGACGTGGAGCCACCGCCTGCAGCGGCTGCGGCACTGGCCTCACCGAAGATCACGCTCCAGTTGATGCCCGAGTCACGTGCCTTGGTGTGGTTCAGCTCGAAGAGAACGGCGCTGATGCGCACCTGCTTGGTGGCCAGGGTTGCCGGTCCGACTACAGCCGCACCGGTTGCCGGGTCAATGGTCGTCCCGGCCGGTGGGGTCGGGTCTGGAAGATCCGGTGCATCCGACTCCACCATGAAGTACTGATCCGTTTCCCGGAGCACGTACCCGTTGTAGGCAAGGACCATCTCCGTGGCATCCAGAAAGTGCATCGCCTGGAGCGGGATTCCGATCTCGAATGCCATTCCGTCCGGATCGATCACCGTCTTGCCGGTAACCCGCTCAAAGATCGGGTTGACCAGCTCGATGTAGGTGTCCATCGGAGTTGACGGAAGGAACGAGACCAGTTGATCCGGCGGGATGTAGGTCCGGAGTGCGCGCTGGGGGACGCGCTGGGCCTGTACGGATCCGACGCCTATCAGCGAGATCGCCAGGAGAATGAGTGTGCGTGATGTTTTCATTGCTTCGGGCTCCGTCAGTTGGATGGCGCCAGTTGGGCGGGGCCAATGGCCTGGCGGAAGTTGGGGGCGGCGTCCAGTTCAAAGATGCGCTCGTCCATGATGCCGCCAATGTTCAGGCGGGCCACCACCTTGTTGTTGATCGGATCGACCATGATGATGCGTCCCAGGTAGACATCGTCGCCTACGCCGACACTGATGAGTTCGGAAACACGGTCTCCATTCACGGCCTTGCTGTCGGAAGTGAAGACTGCTTTTCCGTCCACGATGGAGATCAAGCTGGCCCTGTCCAGATCCAGCAACCCGTAGGTATTCGGCGGAATCTCAGACATGATGATCGGATAGAACGGGTTCTTGGCCGGCTGCCGGGCAGGCAGCACGGATGCCGGTACGGGAGGCAGATTCGTGGCGGGAATGACACCCTTGCTGCGGCCAGGAAGGGTATCCTCGACACTGAGTCCGGCGCTTCCGCCGTAGTAGGCCTGCAATTCGAAATCGAAGGAGACCAACACGTCCACCCGCTCACGTCCGGTCTTCTTGTCCATGGACGGCAGGTCAATGTGACTCAGCTCGAAATTGACGATGCGGTAGAAGGACCGGTAGTTCTCAATCGCCCAGACAAATTGGTACAGGGCCCGGTATGTGGCTCTGCCTTGCACGCTGAAGATGTGCGCGTTGAAGTCCTTGCCTGAGCGATCCTCGTCGTAGATGAGGTTGAAGCTCTCGAAACCCTGATCGGTCAGGCCGTTCAGGTAGCCGATCACCTCGTGCGTGGCCAGTTTCTTGGGGATGCTCTTGTAACGCGAATCCCACTGCGCCTGAATCTCCGCAGCCTGCCCGCGGATGATATTCTCCTCGCTGAGCAGTGAGGCGATTTCGCTCTGCTGCATTCGGGCCAGCTGCTCCGTCTTGCGGAGCTGCTCCAACTCACCGGGTTGCCTGAAGAAGGTCATCCAGGTGCCCAGCCCGATGCTGACGAGCCAGATGGAGCCGATAATGATGAGGTTTTGCAGGGGTCCCATGTCACTCTCCGGATGCTGTGGCCTGTCGCCGCAGGAACTGCGCCGCCTCGGGCAGTTCACGGGGCAGTCTCACGGCCAGACTGAACTTGAATACCGGCCATTCCCGGATTTCGTCGAACGACAGCGTGCGAACCTCTCCGTCCATCCGCGCCGCGTAGCGGACCACCTGGTCCCGGTCCGTGGCCGTGCCTTCCAGAACGAGCGTCGAGCCTACCTCCTCCCAGCGTTCGATCCAGATTCCTGGCACGGATGACGCCTCCCTGGACGTACGCTCCATGGCGCGGCTCCACCGGTCGGAGCCTACAAGAATGCTGTCCAACACTTCCAGAGCCTCGACGTATTCCGCCGTTGCCGTCTGAATGGAGTCGATGCGGGCCTGAAGATCCTCCTTGTTGCCCTCCACCAACTCAGTGGGGAATTCGCCAAGCTTGATTTCAAGCGCCCGCTTCTCATTGGTCTGCGAGATGTACCGCTGCATAAAGAACAGTACTGTGGCAAAAAGCACCAGGAGCATGGGTACGGCCTGCCACTTGATACCGTCCAGGCGCAGTCCACGCCTGAAGAGCTTCTTGGGCAGCAGGGTAACGGGCTCGAAGTAGACCTTCCCGGCAGGGTCGGCCATGTGCCGAACCACGGCGGCTGCGGCCAGGGTAGCCTCCCGTGAATACTCTTCATCCAGGTCGTCGTGGCTATGCGGCAGCTGGGGCCGCATGCATTCCACAGTCGTGTCCTCGAAGAACTCGGCCAGACGCCGCGTGAGTCCTTCCTCGTTTTCCTCGCCCAGCACCAGGATCTCGTCCGGATCGGAGAATCCCTGCTCGTCCTGCAGCAGAAGAATGCGTGAGCAGACGGTGTCCGGAGAGTCAAACGAGGTAATGGACCGGAGCGATTCCAGGTGGGTGAGATTGCCACCCTCCAGAAGCAGAATCACCGTATCGTCGGCCCCAACGCGGACCACGAGGCGGGTCGGCGGGGTGCGACCGGCATCCCGGTCCGCCACCATGCGGCGGACGAGTCCGATCAGGAGACTGACCTCCGTCTCAATGACCGTGGCCGAAACGTTCCGCTTGCGAGCGGCCAGACGCCTCAGGGTCGGGACAATTATTTCGCTCGGCCGGGCACAGATGGCCATGTACCGCGGGATGCGCTCCTCATTGGGAGTCATCGGCACGAAGACCGTCTGATCCGGATCAAAGGCCGCGTCCGTAGAAGCCGCCAGGTGCTGGAGAAGCTTGGACTGATCCTGCCGCTTGCCCTTGGCCTTCTTGCTCTTCTTGGCCGGACGGTCACCGCCCCGACCCTTCGTGCGAACCAGTACTTCGTGATAATCCAGATCGGTCGACCCGACACAGAAGACCACATCCGGATCCGGGTAGCCGGCCTCGGCGCACTCGTCCAGAATGTCGGTTAGCTCAATCTCTATTGTGGACGGCGCCATCATGTCTCCGCCGGCGCCCTGGAGATCGCTGGCGTCAAACTCGGAGGCCAGAAAGAGCGAAGAACCGTCCACCTCCGCTCCGGAAACGAAGTTCACGTCCGGGTCGGCCTCCTCAACGTACTGGAACTCCTGGCCGCCTGCCGGTGGCCCGGTCATGGGCTCATTGGCACTGCGGGGTCGATTGAAGTGCCGAATCACCTCTCCTGCCCCGTCGGTGGTCTTTACGAGTACACCATGGACGGCGCGGTAGGAGACCGCGATGCCGAGTACAAAGTCTTTTGATGATCCCAGTTTCATTGGTGTGCCTCCGGGACTACCGCCTGAGCAGCTGATTCAGCCGCTTCTTGTTGTTCGCGTAGTTCAATGCCGTATCAACGCTGATCTGCCCCTGCTTCAGCAGTCTGAAGAGGTCCTGCTCAAGAGTGATCATGCCCTTGGCGCCACCCTCCCACATCATCTGGTATATCTCGGAAGCGTTGTTGCCCTTGATGGCCGCCTTGGCAGAGGAATCCAGCCACAGGACTTCCTTGACCAGAACCCGGCCGCCACCGATTCTCGGAGCCAGCTTCTGCGCGATCACGCAGCGAAGCACATCAGCAAGGCGATTTCTGACGCGGCTCTGCTCGTCCGTCGGGTACTCTGCAATGATTCGGTCAATCGACTCAACCGCGGAAGAGGTGTGCAGCGTCGTAAAGACCTTGTGACCAGAGTCCGTGATCTCGAGCGCTGCGGAGATGGTCTGCGGGTCCCTGACCTCACCGATAACCACGATGTCGGGGTCCTGGCGCAGGGACTGAGTGATGCCCTCCTTGAATGAGTTCACGTCACGACCCACCTCGCGGTGACGGACAATGCACAGTTGAGACTGGTGCATGAACTCAATGGGTTGTCCGAGCACCACGATGTGTCCGGCAAAATCCTTGTTGTTGGCGTCGATTATGGCATCGAGCGTGGTGCTCTTACCGGAGCCGGTGACGCCTGCGATGATGGTGAGACCGTCCCGCACGTGTCGGAACATCAGGCCGCGCTCAATCTGCTGGTGCAGGTCCAGGGATGCCAGCGGCCGGACGCTGTCCGTGATGGCTCGCATGTTGAGCGCCACCTGGTCCATCTCGTAGTAGGCCGTGGCCCTGAAGCGCACCGTCCGTGAGCCCTTGATCGGCAGGCTGAACGAGAAATCTGTGGAGCGATTCTCCTCCAGAAGTGCCCGGCTCCTTTCATTCAGGAGATTCAGAATCAGCACGGTGAATTCGTCCGGCGTAAACATGCCGAACTGGTGGACGGGCCGCTTGTCACCGTGAACCCGAAGCCAGATGGACCCGCGCGACGATGATCCTCCGAGGTCGATGTCACTAGCGCCGAGCGTGAGCATGTGGCGCACCACCCGGTGGAAGTACTCTTTCACGTCCTGCCGATCGGCAGCAGGGAGGCGCTGAACCTGCTCGGCGGCAAAGAGCACGCGGTCTGAGCCGGTGAACTGGTACGGGATCTTGTCAGCCAGTTCCCGAATGATCATCGGGACTTCGTGGGCGAACTGGCCTCTGAGGGACGCAGTAGACTGCTTGGCAGACCGTGCTGGACCCGGATCCTTGCCCTGCTCCGCCATCAAGGCCCGCGCTTCCTTTGCGGTTCGCGGACGGCCACTCGGCCTGTCGGCGATGGCGAATCGGGGTAGCGGTAGAGGGTACATGAGGCGTGGCGATGTTCTGGCTGCATCTGCGGTCCCCGGGGAGGGGGACACATATGGCGGTATCGTCCACCATTGGAGTCCCTTAAGAGATGAGGGCCGCAGGAATTTCAGCCGGACCCTGGTCGGACCATGCCAGCGCCCCTGACTACTCCGAAGCCGTCGAGAAATTCGGCAGCGGCAAAACCCACCGGGAGGGTGCCAGTCCCCACTCCGCCGTCGTCAGGTCCACCTCAGGATCCACCAGAATTGCCCGGGGTCTTCCGTTGAGGGACACCGAGGCCCTTGCCCGTATGGCAAGCGGCGATACCGCCAGTTCGCGCTCAAGCCGCGGCTGGATCTTCCGGGCGAACTGGGCCATGAGAGCTGGCCTAACTCGCATCTTTCGCGCCTGCCGCGAACTCAGATAGTCGGTGTGATCAAACTCCCATTCGTGTCCTGTGGAGGGGTCGACGGCAGTGAAACTGATCCGCCCTCTCTTGTCGCGCAGCTTCATATGCCACGCGAAATTGTGCCCCTCCTCAGTCCAACTCACGTTACCCGGGTAGGCCAGATGGCGAAAGGGCATTATCACTTGCCACAACACAAAGGCGGCCAATACCAAACCCAGCGAGGAACGGAGCGGCGTAACCGATGGGAGACTTGCTGGCCGCCAGCCCTTCCACGGCGTCGGGAAGAACACAGGGGTAGCCGCCAACATGAACCAGGGGAAGATCCCGATGGAGAAGACGGCCGAGTTGGTAAGATGAAATGCCACGATTGCGAGCACCGCCGGTACCCGCGTTCGCTTCCACATCACGGCGGGTACAATGAGCAGGTCAAACAGGAGGCCTCCCCAGGACAGCACCAATGGGGCCATGGAAGACTCGAGGAATGGGCCGACCAGGAAGACGTCTCCAGAGCCCTGAAGCCAGTCGTTCATGGGGCGTCCCGCCAGCCAGTCTCCGTTGATCTTGGCGACTCCTCCGAAGAAGTAGGCCACGGCCAGTTGGAATTGAATGAGTCTGAGTGTCCAGGCCGGCACCCACCGCTTCTTGATTTGCGGCGAGAGTACCGCATCCAGGGAGGCCCATCGGTTGGCTGGGAGGAACGCCATGATCGTCGCGAGAAGCCCGATCAGGTAGAAATGGTTCAGGTAGTTGGACTGGTCGAGTAGAAACACATACCAGAACCCCAGGGCAAACAGCGGCGCCGCCAGTCGATATGCCAGACCAAGGGCAACGAACGCGGCCAGCACGCCCAACACGGCGAAGTGCATGTGCATCCCAACGCCTTCCCACGGAGCTACCCAACCGAAACCAGGGTAGGTGAAGAAGATTTCCGGCTCGATGTAGTACCGCTCGATCCAGCCCTTGGACCAGTAGCGATACACCTCCCAGACCATGATCGCGCCGAACACGATCCGGAAGTAGGCCAGTGGAGCAGCGTCAATGGGGGCGGCCAGGGTAGAACGATGGCGGCCCACCTCCTTGCGAAGGCGGGCCCCTTTCCCGGAAATGATTTCCCGAGTCTCCTGCATAGGGGGCATCACAGACGTTTCAATTCATCTGCGAGGACCCAGAGCAATCACTGATCCATTCCGAACCGTGTGGGTCGAACGCCCTCTTCCCGGACGCTCTGTAGCTGGATGGAGCCCTGACCCGGGTTCACCTGCGTGAGCAAATCGCGCACCTTGTAGAGCGCCTGCGAGCTGTACTGGATCTGGGCCGTACCGCCCATTTCGAAGTCCATTGGATCGCCCGCGATTGTGCCGTCGCTCGCCGTGGTCGGGTCACAAATGGTACCGCCAGGATTGTAGTCCCAGCCGTAACCGGTGTGGTGGTATACGCTGGTTTCGAAGACCAGGTCACCCTGGCTCCAGGAAGTGCCGTCGTGGGAGGCCGAGTAGATCCGGACGGTGAAGGCATCGTTCCGAGCCGAGGGATCATAGATCACGCCGTTCGGGGATGAAATCTGAAGGGCGCACAGGTATTCGAAGTTGACCTGAAAGGTGGTGACTTCGCGGGCGTCCATCAGCGTTGCAGACAGGCCCTCGTGCGTATTGCCCTCCAGGTCGACGGCCGGGATCGTAACGCCATCTCCTGGGGTGCAGTCGTCATCGCCACCGTCGTCGTCGTCGTCGTCATCACCGCCGTCATCGTCGTCATCCCCACCGTACACCTCCTCAAACCCGAACCCCCAGTCCTCGACATCATC
>JABDJZ010000559.1 GCA_013003255.1 Rhodothermales bacterium | reverse complement strand
CCAGAAGGCGATCAACGCGCATACCGGCGCAGAGGGTGTCCTCAAGCGAGACGCGGTTTCCCCAGCCGGCGCAGATGATCACGACATCCCTTCCGGCTGCCCGTACGGCGGCAGCGACCCGCGACAGATTCACGAAGCCGCCAATCAGTACGTCGGCTGCTTCCTCGGCGGCCCGAATGGCCGGCGTGCCGTTGGTGGTGCTGAGGATGACCGTCTTGTCACGGACGACGGCCGACGTGAACTCGAGTGGGGAGTTGCCCAACTGGTAGCCTTCGATGCGCTTCCCGCCGCGCTCTCCCGCGAGCACGAACGATGAGGCATCCAGGGCAGCGGCCATTCGGCTTGCATCGCCCAGATCCGCGACGGGAATCACCTCCTTGGCACCCTGCATGAGCGCGAAGGCAATCGTGGAACTCGCCCGCAGGACGTCTATGACAACGGCCGTTCGCCCGGCAAGGTCATCCGGCTGGATGCCTGCGGCCGACAGGAATACCTCGATATGTCCCTCGAAGGCGGACGAACTCATTTGTGGAGCGGGGGCCGCCTAACCACCGCGGGCAAAACCTTGTTGCGTACCTGAATGCCGATCTCGCTGCCAGGTTTACGGAATTCCGGCTCATTGCGGACATAGCCCATGCCGATCCCGATTCCCAGGGTGGGGGACTGGGTGCCGCTGGTGACATTGCCGATGATGGTGCCGTCGGGCCCTACGATCTCGCAACCGGCCCTTGGGATGCCGCGTCCTTCGACTGTGAATGCCACAAGGCGCCGGGTCAGGCCGTCCGCCTTGGCCTTGACCAGCGCGTCTCGGCCGATGAAGTCCCCGGCCTCCAGCTTGACCAGCCAGCCGAGTCCGGCCTCCAGTGGATTGGTGTCGCCGGTCAGGTCATTCCCGTAGAGGCAGTATCCAGCTTCAAGACGCAGCGTGTCCCGGCAGCCCAGGCCGGTCGGCCTCAGGCCATCGGACTCGCCGGCTGCCGCGACGGCACTCCAAATCTCAGCCGCCCGCTCCGCCTCGCAGTAGATCTCAAGTCCGGGCTCTCCCGTGTAGCCGGTGTGGGAAAGGATGATTTTCTCGCAGTCCATGAACGCGCCCGGCTCCGGGCGCATGAAGCGATAAAAAGGCAGGCCGGTCAGGTCAAAGCCCGCCACCCGCGAGACCACCTCCATGGCCGCCGGTCCCTGGACCGCGATCAGGCCCATTTGGTCGGAGAAGTCGCCGAGTTCGGCGCCGGCGGAGTTGTTCTCCTGCATCCACGCGAAATCCGTGGCGATGTTGGATGCATTCACCACCAGCATGTAAAAACCTTCGCGGATGCGGTACACGAGGAGGTCATCGATGATGCCGCCATCCGGGCGGCACATCACCGTGTACAATGCCTGCCCGTCCACCAACTGCGTCACATTGTTGGTGACCAGTTGCTGGATGAACGCCTCTGCGTTCGGACCCGACGCGAACACCTCGCCCATGTGACTGACGTCGAACATGCCGGCGGCCTTGCGAACCGCGTGGTGTTCCTCGATGATGCTGCCGTAGTGCACGGGCATGTCGAAGCCGGCGAACTCCATCATGCGGGCACCGAGGCCAACGTGGATGTCGTGGAGTGGAGTTGTCTGCATGGTGTCAGGTTTGAAGGGAGTATGCGTGGAGGCCGGCTTCCGTCAGTACGCCGACGGCTTCGCGCGAGGCCTCGGCGTCACGGAATCCAAGCCGAAAGGTACCGCCGGTACCCTCGCGGATCTTGAGAAGTTCGATGTCCTTGATGTCCACCGAGGCCTCTGTGAGCACGCGAACGATGGTCAGCAGTGCCCCGGGCTCATCCGGGGTGTAGACGAAGACGTCCGAGAGCGGGTTGAGGAAGCCCTTGGAGTTGGCCGGAATGTCATTGCGAATGGAGGCGGCCGATCTGAAAGATTCCGCCACCGCCTCCATGTCTCCCTCGGCAAGGCGGTTGCGAAGACGCTGCAGCGAGGCCGAGATCAGTCCGAGTTCATCCAGAATGGGCCCCTCGTTTCCCACCAGAATGTCACGCCAGATCTGGAAAGACGACGAGGCGATGCGCGTCATGTCCCTGAATCCACCCGCAGCGAGGCCGGCCGCATCCGCGTCGTTCTGGATCTGGTTCACCAGCGTGATGGCCATCAACTGGGGAATGTGCGAGACCCGGGCGGCGGCGCGATCGTGCTCCTCGGCACCCATCACGCGGATTCGGGCTCCTGAAAGGGCGATGAGGCCGGAGAGCGTGTGGAAGGCGGGCGACTCCGGGTCCTCCGGACAAAGCACGTAGACCGCGTTCTCGAAGAGGACGGCATCGGCATTGGCGACACCGCGCTTCTCCGATCCGGTCATGGGGTGCCCCCCTATAAACGTGACGGTGTCGGGGAGCACCTTCGCAGCATGGCGGGTCACCGGAAGCTTTACCGAGCCTACGTCCGTGACGATGGCTCCGGGCTTGAGGTGCGGGGCGATCTCGGTGAGGAGCGTGAGTGCCGGTGCCAGCGGCGTGGCCAGAATGACCACATCGGCGTCTCGTACCGCAGCTTCGGGACTTGCTGCGCGTTCATCAATGGCGCCGCGAGTATGGGCGAGGTCCAGCACCGACGGCGTGTCAAAGCCTACGATGACAAGGTTCGGCGCGTGCCCCTTGAGCGCCAGGGCCAGCGATCCGCCGATCAGTCCGGCGCCCAGCAGGGCAA
>JABDJZ010000542.1 GCA_013003255.1 Rhodothermales bacterium | reverse complement strand
CGGGCGGGGGCCGCGCGGATGTCATTTGATCCGATCGTGGCTTTTGGGGAAAACGCGGCGCTGCCACACGGCAGGCCATCCACAAGAGAGTTGCGACAAGGAGACCCGATTCTGGTGGACATGGGGTGTTTCCTGAACGACTACGCCAGTGACATGACCCGCATGTTCTCCCTGGGCCACCCCGGAGCCGATTTCATGGCTGTCTACCAGACCGTGCTGGACGCCCTGAATCGCGCTGCAGAGGCGGCTCGCTCGGGGATGTCCTCCAGTGCACTCGATGGCCTTGCGAGGGATGTCATCGCATCGGCTGGGCTCGGAGACTCGTTTTCCCACAGCCTTGGCCACGGCGTCGGACTTGAGATCCACGAGGCGCCCTCCGTCTCCTACCGGAGCGACGCGCTGCTCCCCACGGGGGCCGTGATCACGCTTGAGCCGGGCGTTTATCTTCCAGGCCGGTTCGGCATAAGAATCGAAGACATCGTCAGGCTTGGTCCTGAAGGATGCGACGTCATTACGAGCAGTCCGCGCGACCTTGTCGTGCTGTGACGAAAACACAGCCTCTCCCCGTGGCAAAAACACTCCCCACCATCCCGTACGCCCACCCGTTCCCGTGTGATGACGCGGAGCGCCTTGAACGCGCCCGACAGTTCAGGGAGCAGTTGGACGGACGCCGGACGGTGCGTGACTATGCGGCGCGGCCCGTTGATACGGATGTGCTGCTGGAGTGCGTCCGCGCCGCAGGGACGGCGCCCAGCGGTGCCCACCGTCAGCCGTGGCACTTCGTCATCGTCCAAGACCCGGAGGTAAAGCGGCAGATCCGGGAAGCGGCGGAGGAGGAGGAGCGGGCCTTCTACGGGGGACGTGCACCGGATGACTGGCTTGAGGCCCTGGCGCCACTGGGGACCGATGACCAGAAGCCCTTTCTGGAAGTCGCCCCGGCGCTGATCGTTGTGTTCGCAGAGCGATACGGTGAGACGGAGTCGGGAGAGCGAATCAAGAACTACTACGTTACCGAGTCCGTGGGCATCGCCACCGGGATGCTGATCTCCGCGCTTCATCTGGCCGGGTTGTCGACGCTGACGCATACGCCCAGCCCGATGAACTTCCTGAGGGACATCCTGGGACGCCCCAAGCGCGAGCAGGCCTTTCTGATCCTGGTGACAGGGCATGCTTCAGAGAATGCGCGCGTGCCGGCCATCAGCAGAAACCCGGTCACCGATATCGCGACGGTCCGGTGACCCCCACCGGAGTCCGTCGCCGGGTTCTTGTCCTGGCATACTACTTTCCGCCGCTTGGCCTGAGCGGGGTCCAGCGGATTGCGCGGTTCGTCAAGTATCTCCCGGACCACGGCTGGGACCCCGTTGTGGTGACTCCCGAACCGGGGGGCTATTTCGCGTTCGATCCGGAATTGCTGAGTGACCTTGAGGATCGTGGCATTCCGATTCACCGAACACGGTCCCTGGATCCTACACGGGCATTCACCCCGGGCGCCGAGGTATCGCTCCCGGGTGAGCAGCGACGTCGCCGCCTGTCCTCGCTCAGTCAGTGGCTGTTCGTGCCCGACAACAAGGTGGGCTGGATGCCTTTCGCGAATACGAAGGCGGCCGAACTCCTCGGAGGCGGTGACTTCTCGGCCATCCTCTCCACGGCACCGCCATATTCGAGTCACGTTGCGGCTGGCCGTCTGGCGCGCCGCTTTCGGCTGCCGCTGGTCCTGGACTACCGGGATGATTGGCTCGACAATCCCCGGCACGAGTATCCCACCTGGTTCCATCGGAGGCTGCACGCGGGTCTGGAGAAGCGTGCCGCTCAACGGGCATCTGCATTGGTGACCATCAACGACGTCATCGCAAAACGCCTCCGGGAACGCCTAAAGGCTGATGTGACGGTGATACCCCAGGGGTTTGACCCGGATGACTATCGGCCGTCTGAGGACCGCGGTGACGATGGTCCGGCGGAGCGCCAGGACGACGCTGCTGCAACACCGGAGCACCCGCCCCCGGACCAAATCGCCTTCATCTACACCGGGGTATTCTATGATCGGCAGTCGCCGGAGTCCTTTCTTCGGGGT
>JABDJZ010000487.1 GCA_013003255.1 Rhodothermales bacterium | reverse complement strand
GGTGAAAGCCAAGGGTGCCCACATGAAGGATTCGGCCGTCGGCCAGATGCTTCCGGATCTTCCTGAGGACCCTGAGGCGTTCAAGGTGGGCGATGAGGATGTCGCGGGTGACCTGCGTCACATGCCCCGCAAGTAACAGTTCAATACCGATAGATCAGCTCCATGCCTTACCCAGAACAGCTAGTTACGCCCATGCGGGCCGAATTGACGCGATTGGGCGTCGAGGAATTGAAGGACGCGACGGAGGTCGACACGTTCTTCGAAAACGCGGCTGAAGGCACGTCTGTCCTGGTCATCAACTCGGTATGCGGTTGTGCGGCAGCCAACGCTCGTCCGGCCGTTGCGATGGTGCGCCAGCTCCCGGTCCAGCCGGATCGCTGGGGTACCGTGTTCGCCGGTCAGGATCTTGAGGCCACGGCCCAGGCGCGCATGCACCTCATGGGCGTCCCGCCGTCCTCGCCATTCATGGCAGTCTTCAAAGATGGAGACCCGGTGTTTGTCCTCGAGCGGCGCCACATCGAGGGCCGCAGTGCGGCGGCAATCGCCACCGATCTCGGGAAGGCTGTTCAGAAGTTTGCCGGAGACGGCGCTTCAGCAGGCGACGGCGTAGAGTCCCCGGAAGTAGAAGTACGAGCTCCGGAGGGTCTGCCCTCCACGTTCCGCTCGATCCTGTAGCGGGACCCTGTCGCCGCAGAGTACCAGGAGCCGTTAAGGCCGCTGGGGCGCCTGCCGATACCCAGAGGACTCAAACCCTCTGTTGTTGTGCTTGCGCTGACCACCCAGAAGAAATCCACGTATCCCGAACCCTCGCTTGAGGAAATGATCGGGCTCGCTGCTGACTTCGGCATGGTCAGCAAACTCCGTCGAGACGGCACGCGTCTGCACATGGAGGTCCTGAACGAGCCCATGGACATGACGTTGGCGCAGGCCGCGGTCATGCTGAAGGGTCTGCTTCTGGGATACTTCTACAACCAGAAGCGGGACGATCTCTCGCTGGCGCAGTGGGAGTGGTAGTGCTGCGGCACTGATTCGCTCATCCCAAGCTCCCTGGATTCGGGCATCACGTACTGGGCCCGCTGACGTTCGTCGGGAATCCACATCCCCGACTTGAACCGCCCCCAATTGCTCCCGTTTATCCGTCTGTTTCAGAAACAACAGCGGGATACTCATGCGGGACGTTTATGTGGTAGGGGCCGTTCGCACTCCGATCGGAAGATTCGGCGGCGCTCTGAAGGATCACACGCCGGTTGACCTGGCGGCACACGCCATGCGCGGTCTTCTGGATCGAAGCGGTGTTGACGGCGGCGCTCTCGACATCTACCTCTTCGGAAATGTCCTCCGAGCAGGTCACGGCCAGCTCATCCCGCGCCAGGCAGCGCTCAAGGCCGGCATTCCCGATTCGGTCGATGGCGTGGCTATCGACATGGTCTGCTCATCCGGAATGATGAGCGTGATGCAAGGAGCCACCATGATCAAGGCCGGTGAGGCTGATCTCGTAATGGCCGGCGGCACGGAGTCCATGTCGGGCACCGGTTTCTTTCTCTCGTCCCGGGCTCGCTGGGGGTACAAGTTCCTGATGGGCAATCCCGAGGGACTGCAGGACATTCTCCTTCACGACGGCCTGACCGACCCCATGAGCGGAGACGCGATGGGCAGCCAGGCGGAACGTCTCGCCGCCGAGAAAGGGGTTACCCGCGAGCAGGTCGATGCGATGGCGATGGCCTCCAACGTGCGCGCCGCGGCCGCGTGGGATGCCGGCCACTTCGCGGACGAGGTCGTGCCCATCGAGTACCGCCAGCGTCGGAAGACCGTCACCCTGGAGCAGGATGAGGGCATTCGCGCCGACACCACCATGGAATCACTGGGCGGCCTTCGCCCCGCGTTCGACAAGGAAGGCGTTCTGACGGCCGGTAACGCGAGCCAGATTTCCGATGGAGCTGCTGCCCTGATGCTGGCCAGCGCCGACGCCGTCAAGGCTCACGGCCTCAAGCCCTTGGCCCGCTACAAGGCCGGATCGTGGGCTGCAGGCGAGCCCTGGCGCTTCCCCGAGGCGCCCGTCCCGGCCGTCAAGCGGTTGCTGGATCGTTCCGGAGAGCAAATCTCGGACTACGACCTCTTCGAGAACAACGAGGCCTTCGCCCTCAACAGCGTGCTGTTCTGCGACCAGCTGGGTGTTGACCACGCAGACCTGAATGTCCACGGAGGCGCGGTTGCCCTCGGACACCCCATTGGCTGCTCCGGAGCCCGCATCCTGGTGACCCTCATCCACGCCCTTCGCACGCACGACCGCAAGCAGGGCTTGGCTGCCATTTGTCACGGTACGGGTGGGGGGACTGCAGTGACCCTGGAGCGGGCCTGACGTGGCAAAGCTGATCTGGATTGCCGCGGGAGGTGCCATCGGCTCCGTGCTCCGTTACGCGATGGTGACCGGCGCGCACCGCGTACTCGGCCCCAACTTCCCGTGGGGTACCCTGACCGTGAACGTCCTGGGCTCACTCCTCATTGGCCTCCTTTGGGCCGTGGCCGAGCGAACGCCCCTGACCCCCGGGATGGCTGCGTTTCTCTTTATAGGCGTACTGGGTGCGTTCACCACGTTCTCCACCTTCTCGCTCGAGACCATGGATCTCTATCGTGAAGGCGAATACCTCGCGGCTGGTCTGAACGTCCTGGTGTCCAACGCGCTGTGCCTGCTCGCGGCCTTCGGAGGTCTTCGTCTGGGCGGTTATCTGACGGCGTGATGGTGGAAGTTCACCGCGCCATCGCCGAGGCCGCCCGGCTCTGGCAGGACCCTGATTACCCCGCCCGCAAGCGGGCCGTTCGGCAGACGCTCGCTGAGTCCAACCGGTTTACCGAGGGGGCGTTGGCCTTCGCCGTGAACCAGCAGATGAGCCTTCTGACCGAGGACAGCCTAGCCGCTTGGCTGGGGACGGAGGCCGTTGCGAACCCGATTCATGTCGGCGTGATCGAGGCGGGCAACGTGCCGTTCGCCGGTCTTCAAGACTACCTGGCCGTGGTTGGCGTGGGTCATCGGTTCCTCGGAGCCGTTTCCCGGCGATCACCGTGGCTGCTTCCGGCCTTTGCTGACGAGGTGGCCGAGCAGGGGGGACCCGGGAGTCATTTCGTTGATAATGACGCGGTGGTTGACGTCTCGGATGCCCTGATTGCATCCGGGACCGATGAGACCATCGCGACTCTGGAGTCCGCGTGCGAGGAGGCCGACATCCCGTCACTGCTGCGCGGTAATCGATACTCGGTGGCGGTCCTCGATGGCGGCGAGACGGAGGAGGATCGGCTTGGCCTTGCCGAAGACGCCCTGCTCCACGAGGGGCTGGGCTGCCGAAACGTGGCGCTGGTTTTCGCGCCGAAAGACCTCGACGCGGACCCCTATTTCGAGGCGCTGTCTGTCTTTCGTGGGACGTTGCAGGCCCATCCCGACACCTCGGGGTCATTGAAAATGCAGCAGGCGTTCCTTGCGGCCGTCAAGGCACCGCACGCCTATGGAGAAGGCCTGGTTTACCTGGTCAGTCGAGGAGAGGCAGAGGTGCAATCGCCCGCCCACATCCGGTGGGTGCCATACTCGGAGTTGGCTGAGGTGTCTGAGTGGCTGGCGGGGCATGCGGACGAGATGCAGTTGATTGCGGCTCGGGTGGCGGTGCGGGAACAGTTGGCGATCCCTGTTGAGATGGTGGACCTGGGCGAGGCGCAGCGGCCGCCGCTGGACTGGAAGCCTGACGGGGTGGATACGGTGGCTTTTTTGCGGGGGCTGTAGGGCTCCGGGGGGCGGGCTCTCGGGCCGGGGTCGGGTTCGGCCTTGGCTTGCCGAGGCTTGGGCCCGCGAAGGCTTGGGCCGGCGAAGGCTTGGGCGGATGGCGCACCCCTTGCGTCCCTATGGAGGGCTCCTGAGTTGACTCGGGGGCGATTCTGAACTTCGGCGGAGGGGTGGAGGGCTCCAAAGTTCACTCAGGGGCCGATTCTGAACTTCGGCGGGGGTTTAGAGGGCTCCGAAGTTCACTCAGGGGCCGATTCTGAACTTCGGCGGCGGTTTGGCGGGCTCCAGAGTTGACTCAGGGGCCGATTCTGAAC
>JABDJZ010000465.1 GCA_013003255.1 Rhodothermales bacterium | reverse complement strand
CATGGAAGCTTGCCGAATGGTGGGGAGGTGGCGGTCACGTTACGCCGTGTTATGTTCAGGCGTCAACCCCACGCCCAGCCCATGAAGAACCTAGTCCCAGTCCTGCTTCTTTGTCTGACGGCCTGCTCAGCCCCCGGCCCGGACCTGATCCTCTACAATGGAGACTTCTGGACCGGCAATGCCGAAGACGCGCCGGTTACAGCGGTGGCCATCCAGGACGGCCATTTCACCGCTCTGGGCGTCGATTCGGAGGTGCGCGCCCTCGCCGGATCAGACACGCGGGAGATTGACCTCGAAGGCCGCTTCGCCACGCCGGGCTTCAATGACACCCACGTCCACGCCCAGTCCGCAGCGCGTTTCCTGGAGTTCAACATCATGCAGACGGGAACGCAGGAAGACTTCCAGCAACGAGTCTCCGATGTTGTTGACGGACTAGCGGAAGGGGAGTGGATCCTCGGCGGTTTCTGGGGCGCTTATGACGAGTGGACCTCCGGCTCCGCGGGAGGGCAGGCGCGTGACAAGTTTACCCCGAACATCTCGCTGGTGGAGGATCTGACGGCCGCCCATCCCATGTTTATCCGCCGGTTTGACAACTCCGAGTTCGCCGCCAACAGGCCGGCGCTCGAGGCAGCCGGGGTCGATATCCAGAATCCGGAAGCCGAAGGCGTCGAGTTCGCCGTGGACGGGAACGGAGTGGCAACCGGCATCATGACCGGGCCAGGCGTGCGGGGCCTTTTCGCGGACGTTGTCCCGGACGGATTCAGCCTTGCTCGGCGGATGGAGCAAACCCGAAACGCACTGGCCGTGGCGGCCAGCTACGGCGTGACCAGCTTCAGCGACATGTCGGATGACACCCAGCTGGAGATCTATCGCGCGCTGCGCGAGACCGGTGAACTGACCATGCGCGTGCATTTCCGCTACTTCCTGGGACGTTGGCAGGAGTTGGCGGCCCAGGGGATTGAGGTCGGCTCGGGCGACGAGTGGATCAGACTGGGCGCATTGAAGGGCCATATTGATGGGATCATGGGCACGTCCTCGGCGCGCTTCTTCCAGTCCTACGAGAATGATCCGCAGAACTACGGGCGGTGGCGCCAGCTGATGGTCGATGAGCAGGGGCAGTTCGTCGAGGGGCAGTTCCTGGGCTACATGGCGAGGGCCGATTCGGCGAATCTCCAGCTTTCGATCCATGCCATTGGCGACGAGGCGAACAGTCTGCTGATGGACTACCTGGAGATTCTCAACGCTACGAGCGGAGACCGTGACCGGCGCTTCAGACTGGTGCACGCTCAGGTCATCGCACCGCAGGACTTCGCTCGCCTAGGCAACCTGGGCATCATTGCGGAGGTCCAGCCCTACCACCTGGCCGACGACATGCGCTGGATGGAAGAGCGCATCGGTACCGAGCGGAGTCGGGGCGCCTACGCATTCAAGACTCTTCACGAAAATGGAGCCGTCCTGGCCTTCGGATCAGACTGGCCCGGGACCTCGGCCTCGGAGTATCCCATCAATCCACTGTACGGCCTTTACGCTGCAGTCTCCCGGCAGACGCTGGCCGGTACGCCGGCTGAGGGGTGGTTCCCCGAAGAGAAGATTGACATCGAGACCGCCCTGCGCGCCTACACGCTGGGCGGGGCGTACTCCTCGTTCGAGGATGATATCAAGGGGACGATTTCCGAGGGGAAGTTGGCTGACCTGGCGGTGCTGTCTGATGATCTGTTTGAGACGGAGCCAAAGGACTGGTTGGATACCGAAGTGGTCCTCACCGTCGCCGGAGGCCGCGTGGTGTTTGAGCGGTAGGCCGAGCCTAGTCCTTCTTCCGGATCCAGAACCCGGCGATGGCCGACAGTATCAGGCTGGTGGCCATCGTCCCGACAACACCATCGAATGCAGACTTGGCCGGCGAGGTAGCTGCCGTGGCCGCGACCATTTCATCAACTTCGCTGGCTGACATCCCCATCGCCTCGTAGGCCCCGCGGTATCCCTCGGCCATCTCGGCGAAGTACTCCGGAAAGATCACGCCGGTGACCAGCCACGAGGAGAGGAAGATGACCACGGACGCCGCGGCACCGAGCACCAGACCGTTCAGGATCTGCTGCCCCCAGGAACTGGTGGAGGCCTGGGCGCGAAGGCACATGATCACGGTCCAGATGTTGGCGCCGATGGCCAGAACGAGAAAGGCCACCGAGGCCTCGATGCGCTGATGCAGGCCAGTGAGTGCAAAGGTCAGCGTGACGGCGGCAACGATAGCGCCCAGGGTCAGGCCCCAGCGAATGTTGGTTTTCATTTTGGGAGGGGAGATTGTGCGGAAGGAAGATACGGTGCGGTGATGCGGGTGGCTGACCGGTTGCAATTCAGGGGCTGGTTGCCTCTGTACAGGAAACCACACTCGAAAATTGTAGTTGTCCATATGTACAGTTTTGTGTTTCCATTGCAGGTCGTCGTCGATACATCCGTCATCATGGCCGTTCTGGCCAGGGAGCCATCCCGTAAAAGGCTGATTGAAGCAACTGCCTCAATGGCCTTTGTGGCCCCATCCTCGCTGCACTGGGAACTCGGAAATGCCCTGACTGCTCGGATGAAACGAGGCAAAGCCACGCTGGAGATGGTCCAGGGAATGCTGCGTGACTACACCACGATTCCGATTCGTCGTGCGGAGGTCGCCCTCGAACACGTGCTCGATGTCGCAGCTGCCGAAAATCTCTATGCCTACGATGCGTACATGATCGCGTGCGCCCAGAAGTACCGGTTGCCGCTATTGACGCTGGATGCGCAATTGGCGCGCGCGGCAGCGGCTGCCAATGTCTCCTTGCTGGACTGGTGACCCTATGAAAACCTATACCTACACGGAGGCGCGGCAGCGTCTGGCTCAGCTCTTGGACGAGGCCAGCAATGGAGGCGAGGTCCGCATACGTAGGCGCGATGGGACCGAGTTCTCGGTCCGTCCGCTTGCGCCGAAGTCATCCCCGCTGGACGTCCCTGGCGTTGAGACTGGATGGACGGCTGACGAGATCGTGGCCGAGATCCGTGCGTGGCGAGAGCGTCCTACGCTTCAAGCTTGATGCCACTGAGGCGTGCGTCCGTCGGAAGCCATCGCGCGATGTCGGGGAATGATGTATGTATTCCGTTAGAGGCTCGCGCCACCAAGGACGCAACGCCCCCTACCAGCGCGCCGAGGTGCCACGAACGTCCACATGCACAAAGGGCCCCCGATGCGGCTTGGGGCCGTACAGTCCAAGCCCTCCCAGAAAGGGCTGGTACCAGGCATGGTCCTCAAGATCATCTATGAGTCGATACAGGACGCGGGCATCGCCGACGTCTTTGCGCCCGTTGCCGTTGAGGTCATCCATGCGGCCGTTGCCGTCCTCGTCAATGAAGATGTCCGCGGCTCGTCCGTACAGGTGCAGGCTGTATCGCGTCTTGTTACCAATTGAGGCATTGTACCAGGGCGTTCGGTAGCCGCTCATGACGGTAAAAGTGGTCACATCCAGCCCCTCTTCCCGAAGGTGTTCCAGAATCATCTCCAGCTTGATCAGGAGGCGTTCATCCAGGGCCATAAACCTGGGATTGCCGGGCTGATGGGAGGCGAATGAACCGAGCGTCAGGCTGGGCGACACGCGAATCGATGCGGTCTCCTCGGTGACTTCTATCAGGCCCTCAGGCGCATTGAACCGGGGGTTTCCGCGAAGCGGTCGGGACTGGTAGGCACCAATGCGGTAGCCGTTGTGCACCAGTTCCCCATTGCGGAAGGGCTGCTGGACGAAGACGTGGAGCCGCACGGTATCGACGGGACCTTCGATCACCAACGGGTAGAATCCCGGCTCCGGAGGCGCGGTCCAAAGCCAACGTCCTTCCTCGGACTCGGAGACTTCGCCATCCTCAACCAGGAGGCGGTACTCAGCGCCGGGGCGTTCGAAAATGGTCTCAAGCTCAACCTCCTCCGAAGGGAGGACGAACAGCGCCATCACGGGGTAGGGGACCACCAGGTCTTTTACCTGCACGGAGAAGGAAGCACGAGGGCCGATGGAAACCTCTTCAGGCAAGCCATTGTGCGCAGTCCCATCGTCGGGC
>JABDJZ010000439.1 GCA_013003255.1 Rhodothermales bacterium | reverse complement strand
GGTCTTCCCCGTTCATCCATGAGCGCGTCGGGCGCCCTGATCCGGAGAACCGAATCGCATTCATTTCCAACCGGTCCGGAAACTGGGATATCTTTACGATGACGACGGATGGTTCGGACTTGAAGTCGTTGACCACCAACGAGGCGGGAGATCATTTCCCTCGGTGGATTGCAGGCGGAACGAGGTTGGCGTTTCGATCTCAGCGTGGAAGGGCTGACGGGGGATGGGATCGATGGGAGATCGACCTCGACGGCACGGACGCTGCGGCGGCTGACCTGCCTGCGCGACTCAATAACCCCGATGTCGGCATGTTTCCGGAGGTGCATCCGTCCGGGTCCTACCTGGTCAATGCCGCCGAGCGCAGCGGTGAACAGGACATTTACGTCTGGCGTTTTGATGGCGGTGGCGAGCGTGTAGTGGCTCCAGCGCCTGGTCTCGACTACCGCCCCCTGTTTTCACCGGACGGTGAGCACATTCTGTTTATCAGCGAGCGGGATGGCAACGCAGAAGTTTACTCGGTGGCGTTTGATGGCACGGATGTTCGGCGCTTGACCCGCTCCGCGGGGATTGACCGTTACGCCCGCTGGTCACCCGATGGAACAAAGATCGGCTTTGTTTCGGATCGCGACGGAGACCTTGAGGTGTTTGTCATGGACGCGGACGGGTCAGATACTCGTCAACTGACCTTCAACGAGGCTGAGGATGGGGAAATCAGTTGGTCGCCCGACAGCCAGCAGTTGGCATTCCGAAGTGACACGCCCGGAAATGGAGAGATCTACATTGTCGATCTCGAAACGGGGGCCATCAAAAATCTGACGAATCACGAGGGCTACGACGGAGAGCCCACCTGGTCGCCCGCGACCGCCGCGCATTCGCCCACGCCGTGAGGTCCGAGCCCCCAACCTTGCGAATGATGCCTTCAAGTGCCCTCGACAGACTCAAGACGCTGGTTGAAGGAGCGCGTAGTGCTGTGGCCTTCACCGGTGCGGGCATCTCAGCCGACAGCGGCATCCCCACCTACCGGGGCAACGATGGACTCTGGACGAAATACGACCCCGCCAAGTACGCGGACATCAACTACTTCCGGCGGGACCCCGAGTACTATTGGCGCTTTTTTCAGGAGGTCCGATACCACGTGTTGAGTCGGGCGCAGCCCAATGAAGGACACCTCGCGCTGAGCACTATGGAGCAGCGCGGGAAGCTGACGGCTCTAATCACCCAGAACATTGATGGGCTTCACCAGAGGGCAGGTTCACAGCGGGTGATAGAGCTGCATGGCAACAGTCGGCGGTTTCCGTGCGTGGATTGCGGGACCGTCGACACGCTTGAAGAGGTCTTCGCCCGGCTCGATGTTGAGTTTCCGCCGTGCTGCACGTCCTGCGGCGGAAGCCTGCGGCCTGGCGTGGTGTTCTTCGGCGAGATGCTGCCTCCTGGTGCCATGGAGGAATCCACCGAGGCGGCCTCGGCCTGCGATCTCTTCCTGGCCATCGGTAGTTCCTTGGTGGTCACCCCGGCTTCGTCATTGCCGGTGATTGCCAAAGAGCATGGAGCAAGACTGGTGCTCATCAACAATGAGCCTACGGCGCTGGACGGGATGGCGGATCTTGTGATGAGGGAGGGAGCATCCGAGGTGCTGTCCGCGATGCGCTTGGCTCAATAAGGCTAGGCGCAGACTAGGCCAGAGCCGCAACCGGGTCTTCAAGCAGCCGTAGCGAAGCCTCACCAGCCCCCCGCGCCATGGCACTGTCCCCACGCCGTATCGGACGAACCCTGCTGAAGGTCATCCTCGCCATTGGTGCGCTGCTCGCCTGTGCGCGCGTTCTGGTCTACTTCGGTGAGAAGGTCCCGATGATTGAGGAAGTGGGTCCCTCGGTTGCTGCCGGTCCTTTGACCACGACGCCCATCATGTTTGCACAGACGGACTTCTACGGGTATCCGACGAGAGTGGAGGCTGAGCTTGGGCGGTTGACCGTTTCGGCCAGGCGCGATACGGTCACTGACCAGCCCATCTCGCTTAGATTCGTCAAGCTGCCGTCCACGGCAACCAGCCCGGGTCCTCCCGTGGTCTACCTGGCCGGCGGGCCTGGCGGTTCCGGCGTGAATACGGCCTCGGGAGACCGGTTCCGGTTCTTCATGAAGCTCCGAGAAGTGGGCGATGTGATTGCGCTCGATCAGCGTGGCACACCTT
>JABDJZ010000424.1 GCA_013003255.1 Rhodothermales bacterium | reverse complement strand
GCCCTCGGTGCTGGGATCGACGGCGGCCCGGAACCGACTTGAGGGGCAGATTCTGGATCTGGTGCGCCGCGCCGGTGCGGACGGCGCCCATTTGAATTTCGAAACCTTCGAGACGCCCTCTGCCACAGCTCGGGCCGGCTATACCTCGCTCGCGAATTCGCTTCGGCAGAAGCTTCGTGCCTACAGATCGGATGCCGAACTGACCGTGTTCCTTCCGGGTTTCGACTACGGGGAATCGTATGACGAAGTGGCGCTCGCACGGGCGGCAGACTACTTGGTGGTGCAGGGATACGACATGCATTGGCTCACGGCACCTACCGCAGGACCCGTCGCACCGGTTACCGGTTGGGATGGCGCCTCCTGGGAAGGCATCACGTCACGGTATGTCTCGCTGGGTGTCGATCCGGCCAAGATGGTCATGGCCGTGCCCTACTTCGGCTATGAATGGCCCACGGTCTCAGAGATTCCGGGCGCGGCTACCCGCGGCGAAGGCGTCCCGATCACCTATGCGCCGGTGTCGGAGACACTCCTGCCGTTGATCCGGATTTCGGCCACAGCCAGATTGCGGGACCACCAGGGAAGGAGGGACGCGGTGGCAGGCTCACCCTACTACACACGGCGGGATGCCACCGGCTGGTACCAGGGATGGTTTGAGGATGCGGAGAGCCTGCGGGCCAAGTACCGCTTCGTAAAGTCACGGGGCCTTGGAGGCGTGGCCGTGTTTCTTCTGGGCTATGACGCCGGGCTGCTGGAGCCGGTCCTGAAGGACGAGTTCCGCTAGTTCCGCCTGCTGCCCTGGGGGCCGCGCCGTGGGCTACTCCGCGGTGCGCAGCCGAGCAGCCACCAGGTCACCCAGCACTCCCCACGGGTCAGGCAGGCCGCGCCAGACGGAGGCGGGAATCCGAACGTCCGGCATTCCTGCGCTGTCCATATCTCCCGGCTGGTACACGGAGAGAGACCAGCCATCCAGAGTCAGGGTTGGTGCGTCACTCGTCCCGGAAACGCGGACCAGCGGGGTTGAATCCGTGCGTACCACCGCGAAATGGCGTGTGAGTGCATGTGCGATGGCGTCTCCGAGTTCACCGGACGCCACCGTGATTTCCCCTGCGGGGTGTACGCCGGGGTCTGACGCTCCGCCATACCGAGCCTGCTGGCAAAGCTCCACCAGTACGCGGCCCGTCCCTCTGGGGTGGAGAAACACGATCTGCTTGCCATCGGCACCTGGCCGGGGCTGTCCCAGAATCTGATAGTCGAGTGCCCTCAGTCGCTCCGTTTCCGCGGCAAGGTCGGCCACTTCAAACGCCAGGTGATGCATGCCCGGACCCCGCTTGGCGAGAAACCCTGCAATGGGCGATTCCGGCCCGAGTGCCTCGAGCAGTTCCAGCTTGCTGCCTCCGGCTTCGAGGAAGAGGGTGCGGACCCCTTCCGCCTCGACGGTCTCTGCCTTGTAGGGGGTGCGTCCCAGGACATCAGCCAGGACACACCGCATCCCCTCGACGTCATCGACCGCAATCCCGACGTGCTCGAGTCTCAGCATCCCGTCCATACCGCTACGGCCTCGTTACCCCGGTAGCCTACGTCTTCCATGCCCATCGCTGAGCTGTAGAAACCGGAGGCCGTCATGTCCCTGAGGAGGGTGAAGAAGGAGACGCCCGGCAGGTCCTGCTCATCGGCTGCGTCAGGCCAGGCAATCCGTTCGACGATCTGGATCTGCTCTTCGCCCGAGCATTCCGTGAACCGGTTCCCGAAGGAGCGGCGGCAGGCCTCGTCCGTCCAGGCCAGACCACCCCGAAGGGGCACCTGGAGCTGCTCGCGATCCATGGCCGTGAAATCAATGAACTCCGGCACCTTTGCCTGCGACGCGCTTCCGGAGACCGCATCGGCCGGGATGATGATGTCAGTCAGGACGCGGATGGTCTGGAACTCTGCAGCGGTAAAAAATTGCGGCGCGTAGCCTTCGAAGTCGCCGGGTGGATCCGTCGACTCCGAGCCCGCGGGCCCCTCTGCGGAGGCGGGCGCCTGCGGTGCGCACCCGGGCAGGGTTACGCCGACCGACGCGGCGCCGAGCAGCTTGAGGTATTCTCTTCTGTCCATGGACTAGAGGTTACGAAGCCGAAATTGTTCGGCGATGTTTTCGGACGTACGCATGGCGAGCGCCAGGATGGTCCAGGTGCAGTTCTTGTGCGCCTGCGACACAAACGGCGCACCGTCGGCAATGAAGAGGTTGTCCACGTCGTGCGCCTGGCAGAACTCGTTCAGCGCGGACGTCTTCGGGTCGGTACCCATACGCGCGGTGCCTACTTCGTGGATGATCTGGCCGGGGCGTGTGATGCCGTAGTCGGCGTCGGCGCCTGGCATGTCCCAGTACGGTTCAGCCCCCATGGCTTCCAGCAACGCGTAGCCGGTTTCCTGGAAGTGCTTGACCTGGCGGAGTTCCTCATCGCTCCAGGTCACGTTGAATCGCAGGACCGGAATGCCGTAGCGGTCTACGGTGGTGGGGTCGACCTCGCACCGGTTCTCACGGCGAGCAATCATCTCGCCGCGACCGGAGAATCCAACCGTCGCCCCGTAGTGGTAGCGGTAATCAGCCTTCAGCGAGGCGCCGTATCCACCGCCGCCCCGACTGCGGACAATGCCTTCCGCGTTGTGGGCCCCGTTCATGCGGTGAATGCCGCCGCCGAACCCGTATCCGGGCATGCCACGGCCTCCCCAGACTTCGATGTGGTAGCCCCGACGGAATCCGGTCTGCTGGCCGTCGAGCCACCAGGGAATGTATACGTGGGCCCCGCCGACGCCATCTTCATTGGCCGGTGTGCGGCCCGCCAGGGAGGGGACAAAGCCCATCACGTCGGCGCCGGTTGAATCCGTGAGGTAGCGCCCCACCACGTCGGAGGAGTTGGCCAGGCCGTTCGGGTGCTGCCGGGAAGCCGAATTCAGAAGCAGTCGCGCGGACTCGCACGCCGAGGCGGCCAGCACGACGGCCTTCGCATAGACCTCTTCCTCCTCCAGCGTATTGCGGTCCACAAACGAGATGCCGCTGGCACGGCCATCTGCGTCCGTCAGCACGCGCCGTGCCATGGCGCCGGTCCTGATGGTAAGGTTGCCGCTTGCGATAGCTTCCGGCAAGAGAACTGACGGAACCGAGAAGTTGGATCGCGAAGCACAGCCGCGACCGCACTGACCGCAATAGTGGCAGGCCGGCCGGCCTCCCACCGGTTCGGTGATCACCGAGAGTCGATTGGGCACCACCGGAATGCCCAGCGCCTGTCCGGCTTTCATGATCTCTCGCTCGTGGCATCGTGGCGCCGGCGGCGGCATGAAGATGCCGTCGGGTTCGTTGCGCATGCCCTCGACACTCCCGAAGAGGCCGAATGCCCGGGCCATCCGGTCATAGTAGGGC
>JABDJZ010000390.1 GCA_013003255.1 Rhodothermales bacterium | reverse complement strand
ATGCTACTCTGGCCACGGGATTGACCTTCGTCAGCGCCACGCCGTCCCAGGGTTCCTATGATTCCGGGACCGGTGAGTGGACTGTCGGAGCCCTCACCACCAGCGGCTCGGCCACGCTCACGCTGGTGGCTACCGTCAATACCTTTTCGCCCGTCACGCAGACATTTGAGGTCAAGAGCCACGTGGATGGTGACGTGGATTCGACCCCGAACAATGGCAGTACCACCGAGGATGACGACAGCCAGGAGTCACTGACGCCCACGCCGATTGGTGGGCAGGTGTGCTACGTCATCGCGGATTCGGGTGATACGCTCTTGCGCGCCACGCGCAACGGTCTTGCAGAGGAATCCGTGGGTGCCACGGGGACTTCGCAGATCGAGGCTTCCGCCTACTGGCCGGAAACGGAGACGCTGTACGCCACGAATGCAGGAGTCTTCGGGACGGTGGACACGAATACAGGGGCCTTCACCGCCATAGGTTCACTCACGACTGCCGCAGGGGCAGCAGGTGATCTCACGCTGAATGATGTGGATGGTCTGGCCTTCGATCCCCTCACCGGAATCCTGTGGGCAACACACCGTCGCGCAGGCGCCCCAAACCCGGATGACCTGCTCTTCCAGATTAACACGACCACGGGCGACTTCATTCCCGATGCCTTCGGAGCCGACGTCGACTACGTCGTGGTTGCTTCCACGGCGGTCACGGGCCTGGAAGACATTGATGACATTGCGATTGACGCCGAGACTGGTGCCCTCTACGCCATCAACAACAACTCCGGCTCCGATTGGCTGGTGACCATCGACAAGACGGACGGAAGCGTCACGGCGGTCGGGTCGCTGGCCCAGGATGACATGGAAGGCCTGGCCTTTGATGCGTACGGGATGCTCTACGGGTCCACGGGAACCACCGGAGGAGCCAATGCCAACTCGTTCCACACCGTCAACAAGACCACGGGTGCGGCCACCCACGTCCGCAGCCTCACCACAGGTACGGATCACGAATCCGTTTCCTGTCTGGTGGATGGTGTAAACACAATTACGGGGAACGTATTCCAGGATAAGAACCAGGACGGGACCTGGGACTCGGGCACTGATGCTGGGGCGACCGGAATCACGGTTGAGCTGTATCGGGACGTCAATTCCGACGGCCTGGTTGACGGAGGCGACATCCTTGTGGCCTCCAAGGACACCGACGGATCAGGCAATTTTGAATTCGTCGTGGCTGCGGAGGGCGACTTTGTCATGCAGATCCAGACGGGCGATCTGCCCGGGGATGCCACGATGACCACCGACAACGTCGAGACAGCCTCCTTCACGGACTTTGGCAATACGGACGCGGCCAACCGGTTTGGATTCAAACGGCCCATAGATCTGTCGATCACCAACGTGGTCGATGAGGCCAGCCCGAATGTGAGCGACCCTGTGGTGTTCACGCTAACGCTTGCCAACGCCGGACCGGAGGATGCAACGGGCGTCCAGGTAACCAACACGCTTCCTGGAACGCTGACATTTGTCTCCGCGACCCCGAGCCAGGGCTCATTCGACTCCGGGACAGGCGTCTGGACCGTGGGGGATGTCGCAGCGTCTGCAGGCGCCACACTCGCCATCACCGCCACCGTCACCACCTCGGATCCGGCAACGGACTCCGCCGAGGTAACCGCGGCGGATCAGGATGATGTCGATTCGACGCCCAACAACGACGTTCCGTCCGAAGATGACCAGGATGATGCTACGGTGACGCCCAGTGGCGGCACCGGTGGCGGCGGCGGAGGGCTCGAGTCAGACGGCAGCCTTGCCGGCACCCTGGCGCGTGTCCTGTTCACGCGCCGACTCGATGCGCAGGGCTCCAACGGCGTATCCGGCCTTCCACGATTCCAATTTGACCGCGATGGGATCTCCGGCAAGTCCGAGACCTCCAGTGACATCCTGCGCGCCATTGTACCGCTGAACGGACCCGATGACAGCGTTCCGTTCGAAAGCTCGCCCACCGATCTTCTCCCGGTAACCAACGCCGCGGATGTGGTGGCGGCGGATTTCCTCCGCACACGTGACGGTCGAAGAATCGGCGCCGTGTTCGCCACGCTGACCATCAACGGGGCCCTGTACGAGCATACCAAGGTGGTCTGTGACCGACTTCGTGGTGCCGAATTGGTCTCCGTCCAGGAGGTGGAGGCCGGCGGCCATCCATTCTTGCTCTCGCGGCTGGTGCACGAGGACGGGTCCCTGGATCAGGCGGTTTCCTATGTGGCCTACAGACTGGGAGACCGGTTCATCGTCGACAGCAGATTCCGTCTGGATGAGCACCGGATTCCCGACGGTGCCACTGACGTGATCAACGTGCAGGTGTGGTCTGTCTCGCGTGAGTACACGCTGAATATGGTTGAAGCTTCGCTGGCCAGACTGGCCGAGCAGGGCCCAATTGAGTTCCTCAACACGACGGACAATCCACCCCGTCTACCCGGCCTCTACGTCCGAACCGGCCACTACGCCAACGGTAATCTTGATCTGGTCCTCCACAACCCCAACGCTGTGGAGCGGCTTGACCTGACGGGTGGTACGCTCCAGCGGACCGAGCTCGGAGATCGGATGTCCCTCCAGCAGCAGGTGAGCATTCCCGCCCCGGACAAGGACGGGCTGTCCCGCGTGTCGATCAACGTGGGTCCGGTGTTCGACGCCTCATTCTTTATCGAGACGGACGCTGGGGACCAGGATCTGGTCTACCTGGCGGACGGAGCGTGGAGCTACACCTACGATGGCGTGGGCGCGGACGTGAGCGACTTTGACGTAGCCCCGGAAACCGGTGCTGCCAAGGCCGGCACACACGCTGTGGAACGCAGCGTTCAGATGAGTGGAGAAGTAACAACCTGGGCGGTGCTCTTTCGGTATCTCCGGGCCAATGGCCAGCCGCTGGATCTGTCCGCCTATCGGTACGTGGAGTTTACCGCCTCCGGTCAGGGTCAGATGCGGGTGCTGTTCGAAAAGGCGTCCATCCAGACGTCGGACCACCACGGCACCGTGGTGCGGCTCACCGATGAGCCCCAGACGCATCGCCTCTGGTTCGATGAACTGCGTCGTCCTGATGGCACTGGCCGCCTGGACGCCAGCGATCTCCTCCTGATCTCATTCTACATGATTGGCGAACAGGGCCGGTCCACACCGTTCTCCCTCGATGTTGGTGAGCTTCGATTTGGCGGTGGCGAAGGAGATCCTCTGGCCGAGGTCCCCGATGCCTACGAGCTCAAGCAGAACTACCCCAACCCCTTCAACCCCCTGACACGAATCAGCTTCGGCATCCCCGAGGACGGTCCGGTCCGGTTGGAGGTGTACGATGCACTGGGTCGCCGGGTTGGCAAACTTGTAGACGGATTCATGACGGCGGGTCGCCACGAAATTCCCTTCGATGCCTCCCGACTGTCCAGCGGCATCTACCTGTACCGGATGGAAGCAGGTGGCCGTTCCATGGTCCGTCGAATGACGGTTCTCCGGTAGTTGAGCTAGCGCCACTCGCTGGGAAGGCCTTGTAGCCAGCCCAGCTGAACGACACCCCAGGCACCGACCAGAATGGCCTCGGCCGCATCGTGCCGCAGAGATGTGGGGCGGGCGGCGCCTGACCAGTCGATGATTCGGCGCGCCAGCACATCGGCGGCCTGCTTGGCCTCCGAACCGGATCGCTGATTCCGTGGAAGCAGCAGGTCTTGCCGCCAGGTGTGGGCGTCTACCACACGCGAGAGGACCCCGGAGCGTTCTGCGGCACGAAGCCACGGGGGTGCCAGATCGCCTCCGCCCTCGATGATCAGGTGCGTGGTCTCCGGGTGCTTTCGCAAGAGGGAGTTTGCAGCGTTCTTGAGTCGGGCCCGACTGCCAAAATTCTGCGAGCGATACCACTGAAGTCGACCGTCGCCGCCGAACAGTGCCAAACCGGTGCGCAGTCCCAGGTCAACCGATAGAAGAGAGGGCATTCTCAAATCTAGCGCGGGCGGACCGGAAACACCGCTCCCGCCAAGCGATACATCGGGAGTCATGAGAATACGGACGATGGCTCGATTTACACTTCTCCCGATTGTGCTGGTTGTGGCGGCCTGTGCCGTCGAAGCACCACCGGCAGAGGAGACTCCCACGATGTTGGCGTCTACCCCGGTGGATACGCAGGCTGCCCCGGCTCGCGCGACAGACCCTCCCGAAACCCCGGACACTGTCGTCCCGGATACCACCGAAGCCCAGCGCCTGATCAGCATGGCCCGTCTGCTGGAACGGGACGGCGATACGCTGGAGGCCGAATCGCTCTACAAGCGCGCCCACGAGGATCATCCGGACTATGACCGCGCCGTGTCCGAGTACGGTAATTTCCTCATGCGGGCTGGCCGTCCGGAGGCCTCAATGACGTTCTACCGGGGCGTGATCGACCAGAATCCAGAGAGTGCGGTTGCACACAATGGATTGGCCACCGCAATGTCTGCGCTGGAGTGGTATGACGAGGCGCTGGCGTCCGCGCAGGAGGCGGTCCGGCTTCGTCCGGGCTACGTGGATGCAATGACCAACATCGGGACCATGCAGGTTCGCCTCGGCGATCTGGAGACCGGCGCAAAGACACTTCGCGAAGCCGCCATGCTGGGGTACGACCAGGGGAATCTGACCCCCGTGCTGAACTACGGCCTGGTCTCTCTGCAAATGGAGTCGTGGGAGGAAGCCATCGCGGCACTGGGCCGCATGGTGGTTACAAATCCGGACCACGTCCAGATGCGATTGCTGTTGGCGAAGGCCATGATCGGCAAGGGAGATCCCATCAGCGCGCTGGCCCAGGTGAACGCGGGATTGAAGCGGGAGCCTGAGCATGCCGAGGCGCTCGCCATGAAGGCCGAGTTGGAAGCCGCGAAGTAGCGTCCGGGAAATTCGTTTCGGCGGGTCTTCAGAATTCGGGGCACACGACGATACCCCTTCTACCAAGATCCGACCCCTCCCGAACGGAAATGAAGCGCGTAAGGCTCAACTCGCTCAGCGAAGACGATCTCATTGAGATCATTATGGCCCACCCTATGGCGGGGAAGTACGTGGCCTCCTTGATTGAAGAGAGTACCGGGGAGGGAATGCTGACTGCCTATACGGTGGTCTTCAGTGACAACATCGTCTGCCTCCGGGTGCCGGAGGGCGTGGACGAAGGGGCCGAGGCTTCACATCTGATGGTGTGGCACGGGGACTACAGGAAGCCCATGCGCGTCGAGTCCCGACTGCTGCCGCGAGATGCGCCGGAGCTGAGGTTGCTGGTCCTTGCGGCTGGCACCGGTCGAGCGGCCTGACGGAACGCGGCACCCGGCGTCCGCCACTTTGAGCGAGGCCTTCGGACCGATCCAGCGCATTGGCGTCTCCCGGTCGAAGTGCGGGAAAGAATGTCCGCGTCCGTGGCCAGAGTACGTTGCCCATCGCCTCTATCGGCCTCGCAGAGCCGATTCCATGGTCAGGCCCTGATTGGTCCGCCCTTTGCCTGCTTGGTTCCTGAAGCACGTATCGACCATGCCGACGATTACCGAGAAGCGCAGGCGCCTGCAGCGCGCAGCACCCAATCTGGAAGACCTGTTTGAAGACCTCGAATCCGTCGATGGCGCGGATCGTGAGGAGCTTCTGTACGAGCGGGCATCGTACGAGTTGGAGTCCGGTCGCAAACGTCGCGGTGTGTACGCCATGGCGCTTACGCGTGTGGATGGAGACCGGAACCGTGCCGACGCTCGTTACATGCAGCACCGGGTGGATCAACTGCAGTCGGAGTTCGAGACCTGGAACCTGGAGCGTCAGGAGGCCGAGGCAGAACTGGAGCGGCGTGAGGAGGCATCGGCGGACCTGTTTCGCACGGTGTTTGCCCTGGTCATCCTCATTCTGGCTGTGATGGCGCTTGTTTCCTGGAGCTAGGCCGGTGAGGCCTCGCGGGATGGTGGCGGCCCGGGCGGCGCCAGTTCGATCCCACCAAACCCAACGCGAAGCGCTCCACCGACCCAAGGCCGGCGGAGCGCCTCTCTCGCTGTCAGTGTCCCCCAGTTAACCGGCGACAGCGAATTCGTTGATCAAGGGCCTACTGAATGTTGGCCACGTCGGCGATCGATTCGTCCTCTTCGCCCAGTTCGCGAGCTACGTGTTCATCACGCCAGGTCTCGATTTCCTGCTCGAAGCGTGCGGCGAATTCGCCGAGGTCGATGCGCTCCATGTCGATGAGTTCGGAGGACTCGAGGCGTCCGAGGTTGCTCTCGGCGCGCTCATACCCGGGCTGCAGACTCACGGCTTCGGCGTAGGCATCCCGAGCCGAGGCGAACTGACCTGCCTGTTCCAGAGCCATGCCGAGGTTGTTGAAGAACAGCGACTGGCTTGGCCGCAGGGCGGAGGCCCGAGCAAGGGTTTCGGCAGCCTGGATCGGCCGCTTCTCCTCCAGCAGGATCAAGGCGAGGTTGTTCATGGCCCAGGCGTCGTGGTCATCGATGAGGATGGCCTCGCGGTAGGCATCGGCCGCCTCGATGGTGTTGCCGGTCTGGTGCAGGGCCCGTCCGAGCAGGCGGTAGGAGACGGCGTTCTCCGGATCAAGCGCACGGCTTTTCTCAAGCGTGATCAGCGCCTCGTCCGGTCGCTGGGTGTCAAGCAGTACGCGGGTCAGGTTCTGCCAACTGCGCACGTGGGTTGAGTCGAGGTCAATCGCGGCCCTCAGGGAGGTCTCCGCCGTTTCCAGGTCTCCGGCCTTGTGCGAGGACAGGCCGAGCATGTAGTGGCCAAACGGATTGTCCGGGCGACGGTCCACGTAGTCGGTGAAGAGCTCCTGTGCGAAGACGAAGTCTCCCGTGCGATAGGCAGCCTCAGCTTCCTCATAGGTGACGATCTGCGGCTCCGCAGGAATGGGCGTCGATACGATCTCGAAGCCGAGGTCTGGAGCGGTCTCCGGCGCCGGGGCCGGCATCGGACGTGGCGCCTGCGTGGTTTCCACCACGGAAGGCGTGTCAGTTTCGAGTGGGGTGTCGGTCTGGCAGCCCATCAGTGACAGGGCGAGAATCAGGGCGCCGATGTAGGTCAGCGTGACCAGTTCGGTAAGGGGCAGGCTTCGTGTGTTCATGGTGACCTCCGCAGGGAGATTGGTTTGTGAGCGAGTGTGCCAATTCCCTTTGCAATCCCGGGGCCGAAAGGGGCGTCACCTGGGGTCTATGTTGTCGTAACACGTTATCAGGCAACGTGTTATGCGTATGGATGGCGTCGGTATTCGCTCCGGTTTGCGGGGTCCATCGTGTCCGCGTGGACACGTTTCACGGAGGCAGGCGTGTCCGGATGGACACGCGGGTCAGCTTCGCTCAATACCCAGACGCCGCATGATCTTCAACAGACTGGCATGATCCGCCAGCCCCAGCGCGTTGGCCGTTTGCGTGACGTGCCCATCGTGTTCACGCAGGGCCTGCACGATGATGGCGCGTTCGGCCTCGGCCTTTCGCTCGGCGAAGGTCCCGGCCGGTCTCGCACCCTCCGCCGCTCCGGGGGCGTTGCTGCTGCGCATGGTCTGGGGCAGCGCTGTCTCCGTGATCACGTCCGTGTCCGTAGCGAGCACGAGTCTCTCGAGGACATTGCGAAGCTCCCGGACGTTGTTGCGCTGCCACGCATGGTTGGTCAGCGCGCTCATCACCTCCGGTGACACCGCAGGGGCCCGGATTCCGAAGTCGCGGCTGATGCGGAGCAGCAGGGCGCCAACCAGATCGGGAATGTCGCTGCGCCGGTCCCGGAGTGGGGGGACCTGGAGAACGTGGGTGTTCAGGCGAAACAGGAGGTCTGTCCTGAACGAGCCTTCCTTCGCCGCCGTATCCAGATCCCGGTGCGTTGCGGCAACGACCCTGCAGGACATCTTGACGGGTCGCTCACCTCCGACGCGCTGAAATTCCCGGGACTCGAGGACCCGCAGTAGTCTGGCCTGGAGCGACTGGCTCAGTTCTCCGATTTCGTCGAGGAAGAGCGTACCCCCGGCCGCGCGCTCGAAGGCGCCCCGGTGGAGTCTGTCCGCGCCGGTGAACGCGCCCTTCTCATGGCCGAAGAGCTCCGATTCCACCAGATTCTCGGGGATGGCTCCTGCGTTGAGCGCCACGAACGGCCGGTCATCGCCGGCCTCACGGTGCAGTTCACGGGCTACCAGTTCCTTACCGGTCCCGCTTTCGCCGAGAATCAGGACCGCACTCGGAATGGGCGCCAGGCGCCTGATCTGAACCCGCAGCTGATCCATGGCCGGACTGGACCCAACCAGCGGCGATCCCGTCCGCAGCCGCTCACGCATGGCCCCGAGTTCGTCCGAGAGACGCTCATTCTCGATGGCCTTCTGCACCTCCAGTACCACGCGGAGCATGGGTTCGGCCTTGTCGATGAATCCGGTTGCCCCGAGGCGGATGGCCTGGATGCACCGGTCGAAGTTGCCCGTGCCGGTGTACACGATGACCGGGGGCACCACGGGCCATTCCTCGAGCGCGCGCAAGACAGCGAAGCCGTCCATTCCGGGCATCTCGAGGTCGAGGATCATGCAGTCCACGGGCTCCGACTGGAGCAGCTCCAGCGCCTCCTTCCCGCCGCCGGCGATGCGTGTCTCAAAGTCTCCCAGGCGGCGCAAGTCGTACGCGTACTGTTCGGCCAGGGCCGGGACATCATCGACGATGAGGACGAGGGGCATCAGCGGTTGGGGACGATGGGCAATTCGACGATGAACTCGGCGCCTTGGCCGGGAGCACTGGCTACCCGGACACTACCGTTCAGATCCAGCACGAGCCTGCGAACGATGGAGAGGCCCAGGCCGGCACCCTGCTCCCGCGTGGTGAAGAAGTCCTCGAACAGGCGCTCCTGAACCTCATCCGGTATTCCGGGGCCGTCATCCCGCACAGAGATTGTGACGGTGCTGTTGCTGGCGTCGCCCTTGCGGCCGTCGCCCTTGCGGCCGTCGCCGTCAACAGAGACGTCGATGCGGCCACTACCCTCAGGCAGGCTGTCCTGGGCGTTGCTGACCAGGTTTTCCACGATGCGGCGCAGTCCGACAGGGTCCGCAAGGACCGTCGCGCCGCCTTTGCCCAGGGGTGATTGGAAATGGATTCGGGAGTCCGCAGCCGACAGGTCGCGCGTGATCTCCCGCACAGCCCCGACGACGTCTACATGCCGCGGTTCAGAACGGAAGGAAATCCGTGCGTACGCGGTGGAAAGCTCCCTGAGGTAGGCGATGCCGGACTGCAGGGACCCGTGTCGCTCGGCGAAAACCCGCGCCAGTTCCTCTGGGTCTGACGAGACCTCGTTGAGGTGGGTGACTACGTTGCTGATGGGTGTGAGGCCGTTCTTGACATCGTGGTTGGCCTGCCGCGCAAAGTCGCCAAGGGCGGCTTTGCGCTCAGCCGCCCGGACCTGCGCCGCCCATGCCCGCAACCGCCGCACCATGGATTCCATGGTGCGGCTGAGGCGGCCTATCTCGTCGCGCCGCGTGGCCAGAAACCGTGGCGAGGCCCGGTCAAGTTCCACGGAAGCCGTGGCCTCGGTCAACTGCTCCAGTGGCCGACTCACCCTGCCGGCCGCGAACCACGCACCCGCCAGTCCCGCAAAGAGCATCGTCAGAAAAACGCCGCCAAACCAGCGGTCCATGGAGGCCAGGAGTGCGGACAGATCACCCAGCGAATGCGCGATGCGGAGGGAGGCAGGTCGTGCGCGATCATCGTCCAGCCAGATGACCTCCAGGTCTCGCGAGAGCCCGGACACGGAGGTGCCCGCCATCAGCACACCGTCAACCACGAGTCCTGCGGCCATTGCCGGATCAGGCGCCAGGCCTGCCCAGAAATCGTCCGTGATCCACGTCCCCGCAATCAATGTGAACCGGCTGGAGGCAAGCGATATGTCACCGAACACGCCGAGGCTGGCCTGAGGTCGAGAAGGGTCCGACGCAGGTCCCGAGGCAAAGCCGTCCGCGGGGTACAGGGAAAGGATATGTGGCACGCCGTCTTCCGGAAGCGGCGGTAGGGGTCGAGGGGCCAGAGGGAGCCCGTCAGACGGCCCGTCTCCGTTCAACCCGAGCTCGGCCGAGCCAGCAGCAGCCAGTCCGTGGGAAAGCAAAACACGCGCATCGTCCTGCAACACGAACCAGTCCACACTGGCGCGATCCGCAGCGAGGGCAG
>JABDJZ010000615.1 GCA_013003255.1 Rhodothermales bacterium | reverse complement strand
AGCTAAACCTGCTGGGCAAGGCCGTCTACGTATCCGGCCACGTGGCCCGTGTGGCCGGTACCGTGATCGAAACCGTGGTCGATGGCGCAGCGACCCTCATCGACGAAACCCAGAAAGCCTTCCTGTCGGGGCTGGATCCCAACGTCGAAGACGCCAAGATCCTGGCCGAATTCGACAAGGACAAGGACAAGGACACCAAGTCGCCTTCAGGATCCAACTGAATCAGTTGGTGCTGACCACGATTTCGCCCGACCCTCCGACCGTCTGGCGATGCGTCTCGCTCGGGGGGACCTTGAAGTACTCGGCCGGATTGTTGGCCGCACGTTTGACCAGTACCTGATCCAACACGTCTTCCATGCGGGACAGATAATCGATTGAGATCCCCTTCAGGGCTCCCTTCTCAATTTCCTGTACGTCCTTCCGGTTCTTCTCAGGCAGGTAGACCTTCTTGATCCCCGCTCGCTTGGCGGCCAGCACCTTTTCCTTGATCCCGCCAACCGGAAGCACCAGACCACGCAGCGTGATCTCGCCCGTCATGGCCACCGTGTGCCGCACGCGGCGCTGGGTGTAAATGGAAACCAGGGCCGAGAGCATGGCCACGCCGGCGGAAGGGCCGTCCTTGGGAATGGCCCCGGCAGGTACGTGAACGTGCAGGTCCCAGTGGCGGAACGCCTCGTTGGGAATGCCCAGGTCTTCCGCGTTGGCCTTGACATAGGACAGGGCCGCCTGTGCGGACTCCTTCATGACGTCACCCAACTGCCCGGTCAGAATCATGCGGCCGCTTCCGCGTGAAACGGAGGCCTCAATGAAGAGAATGTCTCCGCCCACCGGGGTCCAGGCCAGGCCGGTGGCGACTCCGGGCACCTCAGTGCGCTCGGCCACTTCCGACTCGTACCGGCGTGCCTTCAGGTAGGACTCAATGTCCCCCTCATCGACACGCTCGCCGTCAGATTTGCCCATGGCCACTTTCTTGGCCACGCCGCGGGCCACAGAGCCGATGGTCCGCTCCAGGTTTCGTACGCCCGACTCGCGGGTGTACCCGTCTATGATCAGGCGAAGGGCATCATCGGTGATCTCGAATTGCTCCTCCTTGAGACCGTTACGATCACACTGGCGGGGCACCAGGTACTGCTTGGCAATGGCCAGCTTTTCTTCCTGCGTGTATCCCGTGATCTGGATCAGCTCCATGCGATCCCGCAGCGGTGCGGGGATCATCTCGAGGTAGTTGGCCGTGGCGATGAACAACACCTTGGAGAGGTCATAGTCCAACTCCAGGTAGTGGTCATTGAATGCGCTGTTCTGCTCCGGATCGAGCACCTCAAGAAGGGCGGAGGAGGGGTCACCCCGGAAATCCGAGCCCAGCTTGTCCACCTCGTCCAGCATGAACACCGGGTTGGCGGTGCCGGCCTTCTTCATGCCCTGAAGGATGCGTCCCGGGAGCGCCCCGACGTAGGTTCGGCGATGGCCACGAATCTCGGCCTCATCCCGGACGCCGCCCAGGCTCATCCGGACGAACTCGCGTCCGACGGCCCGCGCTATGCTCTTTCCGAGACTGGTCTTGCCAACTCCCGGAGGGCCATAGAAGCAGAGAATGGGCGCCTTCATGTCACCCTTCAGCTTGAGCACGGCCAGGTACTCAAGGATGCGCTGCTTGACCTGCTCCAGACCGTAGTGGTCCTCGTTCAGAATGTCTTCGGCCCGCTTGATGTCCAGCAGGTCCTCGGAATACTCCTCCCAGGGAATGTCCAGGATCCAGTCGATGTAGTTGCGCGTGACCGCGTAGTCGGGTGAAGCCGGGTTGGACCGTCCGAGTTTGTCAAGCTCCTTGTTGAGTGCCTTCTTGGCATTCTCCGGGAGCTTCTTCTTGTCAGCCCGCTCCCGAAGCTCGCCGATCTCGGCGCCCGTGCCTTCAGACTCGCCCAGTTCCTCCTGGATGGCCTTCAGCTGCTGTCTGAGCAGGTACTCGCGCTGCTGCTGGTCCACATCACTCTTGACGCGCGACCGGATCTCCTCGGACAACTGCAGCACCTGCAGTTCCTTGTCCAGGTGCCGCATCACAAGGTCCGCCCGCTCCACCAGGGGCAGCGTCTCAAGCAGTTCCTGCTTGTCCGAGACGTCAATCTGGAGGTTCGACGCGATGAAGTGAATCAGGAAGGTGGGCGACTCAATGTTCTGAATCGCGTAGGCCGCCTCACTGGGCAGATTTGGAGACAGGTTGACTATCTGAATGGCCAGTTCCTTGATGGAACGGATGCGGGCCTGGATCTCCACCTGGTCCACTTCCACCGCCTCGTTGACGGGTTCGACCTGCGCCTTGAAATACGGCTCCGTCTCAACAAAGCCATTGATCTTGAAGCGCCGCTTGCCCTGAATCACGATGGAGCGTGACCCATCAGGCATCTTGATGAGCTTCAGAATGGTGGCTACGGTGCCGTACTCGTACAGGTCGGCGACATCCGGATTCTCGGTTTCAGCCTTTTTCTGGGCCACCACCCCGATCAGGCGGCTACCCGAGAAGGCGTCCTTTACCAGACGCAGCGAGGCATCCCGTCCCACGGTAATCGGCAGCACCACCCCGGGAAAGAGCACGGTGTTTCTCAGCGCGAGTATGGGCAGCACTTCGGGGACATCCGACGTGCTCATCTCCTGCTCCTCCGCGGGGGTCGGGAGCGGGATACTCTGTTCTGGATCCTCGTCGTCTATCAGGCGAAGGAATTCCGTCGTCATGTGGTCGTGTTTTATTCGAAAGGACCCAGGTGCTGGATCGCAAAATTGCCGTGTACGGGTACAGTGGGAAGCGTGATGTCAAAAACCAGACCAACCGTGCCAAACTGACACGATGACAGGTTTCGCTTCACCTGGGCTGATTCTGGGACACGAGATCCAGGAGGGTGGACTCCACGACATCGATTTTGAACGGCTTGCCCAGCACCGCCGAGATCGTGGAGTCGATGGATCCGTGGTGCGTATCGCCCGTGAGAAGCAGAATGGGGATCTCCCGGTCCGTTTGCCGAACTATTTCCGCGAATTCCCGGCCATTCATGCCTGGCATTCCGTGATCGGTAATAATGGCATCGAACCTGTCATCCTGCAGGACCTCGAGCGCCTTCCTGCCAGACTCGGCTTCCACCACCTCGTGTCCACGGAGGGTAAGAAGCCGTCTGAGGACGCTCCGGACCATCACCTCGTCGTCCACGATCAACAGGCGAAGCGACACCGGCTCGGCCTTGGTCTTGTGCTCGTCTCGGGTGGCTCCCTCGGACTCATCGTCCCGAATTGGAAACGTGAGGGTGAAGTCGGTGCCGCGACCCAACGTGGACTCCACGGAGATGCCTCCGTTGTGGTGAGCCATGATCCCATACACCTCAGAGAGGCCCATGCCGTTGCCGTTGGCCTTTGTGGTGTACTGCTCCTCAAAGATCCGGTCCTGCACGGCGGCCGTCATCCCCACGCCGGTGTCCGAGAAGCGCAGTTGGACTTTGCCCTGCTTCCTGGTGGTCTTCAGTGTGATGAGTCCGCCTGCCGGCATGGCCTGGACGGCGTTCAGCATCAGGTTGACCAGCACATCCCGGAGGCGAGGCGCAAGGCCCATGATGGCCGGTACCGCTTCGTGATCCTGATGGACGGCAATCGCGACGCCGGAACTGCGTGGTTCGTTGTACCAGAAGGGCCGCGTCAGCACCACGCAGTCCTGAATCAGGCTTGGCAAATCCAGCGGGGCAAATGCCGAGTCGTTCTCCCGGCGGATGTAGCGCTGAAGGTTCTTGATGCGGGCGGCCCCGTCTTCGGCGGCCATCCGGATTGTCCGCAGGTGCTCCTGCAGGGCCTCCCGGTCCAGGTCCCGGTTCAGGGCGCCGTCCATCAGCTCTGCGTGGCCCAGAATGCCCGCAAGCAGGTTGTTGAAGTCGTGCAGCACGCCCATCGTCATGCGTCCCAGGGACACCATGCGGTAGGATTCGGTCTGGGCTGACGTGGCCGAGTCCGGGAATTCGCCCACGAACTCCCCGGTAATGACCACCGGGAGTCCTTTCTCCTTCTCGCCGAGGTGGACGGGGATGAAGTTCAGCAGCACCATTCTGGGCTGCGGCCCTTCCAGGGTGAACATCTGACCCAGTGACATCCGTCCGGACGATGCCATCGCCACCAGATCACCGGCTTCGTCCGCAGCGTCCCCCAGGTTTCGAAAAGGCTCCTCTGCCGGCCCCAGCGTGGACTTCCATTCTGGATTCGGAGCGGCTGCGCCGGAATCCGGATCAATGGAGGTCACGAACACCTCCTGCGCCATCGAAAAGAGAGACTCCATCAAGACCTTATAAGGGACAACCCGAAAACCCTCGTTCCTTGGTTACCTTTGACCACCAGACGACTGGCCTCGGGTCCTCCAATATAGAAACGCGCGCTCTCGCTCATGTGGCACGAAGACATCCTGGGTACCATCGGCGATACGCCCTTGGTCCGACTGAATAGCCTGACGCGGCAATTTCCTTGCACGGTCCTGGCCAAGGTTGAGTTCTTCAATCCCGGCGCCAGTGTCAAGGACCGGATCGGACTTGCCATGGTGGAGGCCGCTGAGCGTGCCGGAACGCTCAGGCCGGGCGGTACCATCATCGAAGGTACCAGTGGAAATACCGGAGCCGGACTGGCCCTGGCGGCCATCGCCAAGGGGTACCACTGCATCTTTACCACGACGGACAAGCAGAGTCAGGAAAAGGTGGATGTGCTGCGTGCCCTCGGTGCCGAGGTCATTGTATGTCCGACGGCGGTGGCCCCGGAAGATCCCAGATCCTACTACTCCGTGGCACGCCGCCTGGCGGAGGAGACGCCCAACTCCGTCTACCTGAACCAGTACGACAACCCGGCCAACGCGGAGGCGCATTACCAGACCACGGGCCCGGAAATCTGGGAGCAGACGGAGGGTCGCGTGACGCACTACGTGGCCGGCGCGGGGACCGGTGGGACCATTTCCGGTACGGGCCGCTACCTCAAGGAGCAGAATCCGGATGTCCGCGTGATCGGCGTGGATCCGTTCGGGTCCGTCTACCACAAGTACTTCTTTACCCGCGAGTTTGACCACGCGGAGATCTACCCCTACGTGACCGAGGGGGTGGGCGAGGACATTCTCGCCAAGAACATGGACTTCGATACGGTCGATGACTACGTCCGGGTTTCGGACCGCGACGCGATGGTCTATACGCGGCGGCTGGCGCGGGAGGAGGGCCTGTTTGTCGGTCAATCCTGCGGCATGGCCGTGGCGGGTGTGGTCCAGTGGCTGGAGGCCAATCGCGATTCACTCTCCGAGGACGATGTCGTGGTGGTGGTCCTCCCGGATTCGGGATTCCGCTATCTCTCCAAGACCTACAACGACACCTGGATGAGGAACCACGGGTTCCTCTCGGATCGTCCGGAGTGGACCCTGGCGGAGATTGCCGCGATGCGTCGTGGAGAGCCGGAGGTGCTGGCGGTGAGTTCTTCGCACACCCTCGGTGAGGCCATCGACCTCATGACGGCCAACGGCATCTCACAGGTCCCGGTCATCGATGATGACCAGGTGGTGGGCAGCTTATCCGAAACCGTGGTCCTCAACAGCCTGCTCGAGGGCGCTGACCGAAGCGACACCAAGGTGGCCTCCGTAATGGCGGAGGCCATTCCCGTGGTTCCGCCCTCACTGCATCTGCAGCACCTTTCGGCGTACCTTGAGCAGGAGCCGGGTGCCGTGCTGCTCAAGGCCGAGAACGGCGGCTATCGCATCATTACCAAGAGCGATCTCATTCGGGCGCTCTCAACCGGAAAGTCTGAGGCCGCGATCTCGGCCTGACCTCAACTCAAGACCATGGCGAAGACGGAAGAGACCAATCAGCAGCAGATCAACATCGAGCTGAACGAGGAGACGGCCGAGGGGATTTATTCCAACCTCGTGATGATTGCCCACTCGTCGGAGGAGTTCGTCATGGACTTCATTCGGGTGATGCCGGGTGTCCCGAAGGCCCGGGTCAAGTCCCGCATTATCGTGACGCCGGCACACGCCAAGCGACTGCTGCGCGCCCTGGCTGAGAACATCGAGCGATATGAGCGAGCCCACGGGGACATACAGGACGGTGGCTTCCCGGGACCGGCCGTACAGTTTGCCGGGCCGAGCGGCGAGGCGTAGGCGGGAAGGCCTTCCGGGCCGGTCTCAGGCGTGGCCTCAGGGTGGCGCTCAGCGCGGCCGGCGAAGTTCCTACTTCGGCGCCCTGAGAAGGACCAGCATGGATGCCACCAGGAACAGCACGTGCGGAATCCACGCCGTGGCCTCCGGTGAGAGGATTCCTTCGTAGCCGAAGGGCTCGAGGAATTTCATGAGCGCCAGGTAGACAAACGCAACCAGCAGGCCGACCCCCAGAATGAGGGCCTGTCCTTTGCGCCTTCGCACAGCTGCCAGAGGCACGGCCAACAGGATGAGAATCAGGTTGGCAAAGGGATAGGCAAACTTCCCGTGGAACGTGACCCGCGGTACGCCGAGGTTGTCGACGCCCGACCGCTCCAGAACCTGCAGGTAGTCCCGCGCCTCGGAGATGGTCATGGACTCGACGTCCCCATCCGTGCGAGCCATGTTGCGGGGCAGGAGGGCCAGCGTCGTGTCAATCCGTGACGGGCTTGTGATCCGCTCGGACCCGTCGGCACCGAACCGCCGGACTACCGGGGATCTCAACTGCCAGGTGGAGTCTTCCTCAACCCACTGCATGGACCGCGCGTCAATGCGCTCGACAAGGCGACTCCCTTCGTCAAAACGCTCCATCGTGACCGTGTGGGCGGTCTGGGTGGCGCGGTCATAGAAATTGACCGTGATGACGCTGCCCGGGCTGTTCTGCCGATGAATGTTGTTGTATTCGTCGACGGAGGACTTGGTCTGGGTGTGCTGCTTTTCGAACCGGATACGGACCCGGTTGGCCTCAGGGACTACCCATCCGTTGAACCAGAACATGGCGCCGGTCAGAGCGATGCCCACGATGGCGAACGGGACCACAATGCGGTACAGGGACACCCCCGAGGTCTGCAGCGCGGACAACTCCAGCTTCTGCGCCATGCGCCCCGTGAGAAACAGCGTGGCCAGAAAGATGGCCAGCGGCGACATCAGCCGAACGATCTCGGGGACGTAGTTCGGGTAGTAGACCGAAAAGACCTCGCCCATCGTAGCCCCGGAGTCGATGAAATCATCGACGAACTCCACATAGTGGAGCACGATGAAGAAGACGATCAGGGCACCGATGAGGACCGAGTAGGTCACCACCAGGCGTCGAATCACCAGGAGGTCAAAAGTCTTGAGAGGCTTACCCACGTATGGATTCCTGAATGGACAGTCCGCCAACGACAACCCGCACGTCCGGTTCATTTCCCACCATGGGGTAAGAAACCGCGAAAACGTGGGCCCTCCGGATATTCGCTTGGGGAGCCCCGTAGTTTGGCCTGTCGAGTACCATCCTCCAATCGCCGATGAAGATCCACGAGTATCAGGCCAAAGAACTACTTGGCCGCTACGGAGTCGCCGTTCAGGCGGGCTCAGTTGCCCACACCGCTGATGAAGCTGCCGAGGCAGCCAGCCAGATGAAGGCCGAGAGCGGCGCCGACCTCTTTGTGGTCAAGGCGCAGATCCACGCCGGCGGGCGTGGCAAAGGCGGCGGCGTGAAGCTGGCCCGTGGCGTGGATGAGGTCCGGGAAAAGGCCGACGCCATGTTGGGCATGATGCTCAAGACGCACCAGACAGGTCCCGAGGGACAAAAGGTGCGTAAAGTGCTCATCGCTGAGGCCATCGACATCGCCAAGGAATTCTACGTCGGCGTGACGCTGGACCGGGTCCGGAGCATGCCCGTGATCATGGTTTCCACCGAAGGTGGTGTTGAGATCGAGAAGGTGGCAGAGGAGACTCCGGAAAAGATCATCAAGACGTGGGTGGACCCCATGATCGGTCTTCAGCGGAGCCAGGTCAGTGCGCTGGCCTTCGGCCTGGGCTTTGAAGGGCCGGCCATCAAGCAGGCGGCCAAGTTCATTGCCGCCGTGTACCATGCATACGAGGAGACGGACTGCTCGCTGGCGGAGATCAACCCACTGGTCCTGACCGAGCAGGGGGACGTGCTGGCCATCGACGCCAAGATCAACATCGACGACAACGCGCTGTACCGGCACCCGGACATCGCCGAACTCCGGGACGTACACGAGGAGGATCCCCTTGAGGTAGAGGCGGCCGAGCATCACCTCAACTACATCAAGCTGGATGGAGATGTCGGCTGCATGGTGAACGGGGCAGGGCTGGCCATGGCCACCATGGACATTATCAAGCTCGCCGGATTCGAGCCGGCGAACTTCCTGGATGTTGGGGGTGGAGCCAACCCGACCACGGTCGAGGCCGGTTTCCGCATCATCCTGAAGGATGAGGGTGTCAAGGCCATTCTGGTCAACATTTTCGGAGGCATTGTGCGCTGTGACCGCGTCGCGAAGGGTGTCGTGGAGGCCGCGTCCAAAGTTCAGATGACCATTCCACTCATCGTGCGCCTGCAGGGCACGAATGCCGAGGAAGGCAAGGCCATCCTCGACGAGAGCGGACTGAAGGTCGAGACCGCCATCCTCTTCCAGGAGGCCGCAGACAAGGTCCAGGCGGCGCTCTCCTGACTCGGGGAGTGCCCGCATGTCGGAATCGGTCAGTCAGACTGCCGGAGCGGTATCGCTCCATGCCGTAGCGAAGCGGTTCGGAGACGTACGCGCGGTAAATGGCGTCACGTTGTCCGTGGAGCCGGGCTCTTTCTTTACCCTACTGGGTCCATCCGGCTGCGGCAAGTCCACGCTGCTCCGGATGATTGCCGGGCTGGAGGAGCCAAGCGGAGGGACCATCCACATTGATGGTGAGGATGTCACCGGCCTGAGTGCCCAGCGTCGGCCGACGGCCATGGTCTTCCAGAGCTACGCGCTGTTTCCCACGATGACCGTGGAGGAAAATGTGGCGTATGGCCTACGGGTGCGCCGCGTGCCTTCCGCCGATCGGAAGCGGCGTGTGCAGGAAGCACTTGACCGCGTCGGGATGGCCCACCTGCTGGATCGGAACGTGACGGCGCTTTCCGGCGGGCAGCAGCAGCGCGTGGCGTTGGCTCGCGCGTTGGTGGTGGAACCGGCAGTCATGCTATTCGATGAGCCGCTTTCCAACCTGGATGTGGCGTTGCGGGAGCAAACCCGGTCCGAATTGAGGGACCTGCAACGCGGACTGGGAACGACGTCCATTTACGTCACGCATGACCAGCAGGAGGCGATGGCCATTTCGGACGTGATGGCCGTGATGCGGGACGGCAAAATAGTCCAGCTCGGAGCCCCCGACGCGCTCTATCACGAGCCGGAAACCGCCTACGTGGCTTCTTTCCTGGGAGGCAGCAATATCATACAGGGCAGTCTGGCAGCGCGGTTCGCTGCGGACAGCGCAGACAAATCGGTCGCTGGTCGCGTACTGAGCGTTCGGCCCGATGATCTGCGGCCGGACCCTGAGGGCGCCGTGACTGGTCGGGTGATCTCCCGTCAGTTCCTTGGACACCAGGCGGAATGGGAGGTGGCCGTGGACGACGAGATACTTCGGCTGCGCATGCCATCCACGATTACCTTGGAAACCGAAACCCGTCTCAGCGCGACCCGCATGCGCTGGGTACTGAACGACCTCTAGCGATGACGACGATTCAGAACATCGAGATCAAGCTCGGCATGGAAGGGCTGACGCCCGGGAAAATCGTCACCCTGTACCGGCGCGCACCCTTGCTGCGGGCCGTTGACACGCCGGAGCGCGTATGGAAGAAGTTCGAGGCCTCTTCGGTGGTGATCAGCGCCTGGTACGGCGAGCAACTGGCGGGCGTGGCGCGCGCGCTCACGGATGGCGTCTCGGAGAGCTATCTCTGCGAACTGGCGGTAGAGCCGGATGTGCAGGGATCGGGGATTGGAAAGCGCCTTTTGGACGAGGTGTTTGAGCAGTGCCGGGGGACCGAACTCCTCCTTCGCCACAGCAACATCTCTTCCCGATACTACGTGAAGCTGGGTTTCAGGCAGGTAGACAATGCCTGGACGCTGAAGCTGAAGTAAGACCGGTTCTCCGCGGAGCCGCAGAGGTCCCGCGCGTCTCGCAGGGGATCAGGCAGCTCTTCGTGCGCTTTCCAGGTGATCCACCACGCGTCGGACCTCCGGAAGCGACTCAATGACGTCGAGGACGTTTTGACGTTCTATCGCCTCGGGGATGACACCCTTGAGCACCACCGAACCCTTGTGGACGAAGAACTGGAGGCTTCCTACTTCAGAGAGCGCAAGTTCACGTTCAAACAGATCCTGGAGCCTGCGGGCAATGCGGCGGTCCCGATCTGACGCCGGGTCGACCATCTTGCGACGTTCAGGGAGGAATCGAAGTACCCGTTTGGGCAGGTGGAACATGGTGGTCGGGCTCAGGCTGTGTGACTTGCCCGACTACTTGCAAGTGCCGGGCCAATTCACGTACCGGTACTGCTAGGAGCCAGAACGGGTAAGCACGAGCCGTTTGGGATCACCAAATCGGTCCGAGATCACGGTCGTCCCCCGCGACACGGGGAAATCAAGGTCCGTGTTAAGGACTAATCTGCCCTTCTCTATCGAACCAAACATCGGCCGTGGAAAGGCGCAGCCTGCCAGGCGGACGCCGGTCAGCGAGGATCCGGAACGGAGACCACTGAAGGTGGCCGTGTCAGTTACCTCCGTACGCGTCTCGATGTCCTCCGGCTGAACGGTCGAAATGGTAGTGCGGGTACAGCTTCCGTTTCCTGTGACGCTGCCATCTCCCTCTTGCAGGGTCAGGGTGCCGGTCACCTCAAACCGTAGCTCCTCGAAACCGCCATTCTGGACGACGACCGTCTCGACATAGCCAAATGCGTTGGCGAAGGCGTAGTGCCCATCAACCGGCTCTTCCGATCCCACCAGGCCGCATCCGGCCAGAGTGAGCACAAAGAAAAGCGGGACAAGTCGTCTCCTAGAGACTCCCGAACCGATCACGGACATCAGACTTGGGCTGTCGAATGCGAAGGAGGTCGCGCAGGTGGCTGCTCTTGACGTGCAGATCGAATCCCCAGGACTGGTAAAACCCGGTCGGAATCCAGTTGAAGGACATCTGCCAGCAGTCGAAGTCGCGGGCCACCGCCAGGTTGGTAGTGGCAAGTTCCATGTTCTGAAGGTCATAGCCACCGCGCCCGGTAATCTTCCAGTTCGGCGTGAGCGAGAAGTCAAACGAGGCATTGACTACGGCTCGCTTGCTGGACGTCAGGCCGCTCTTGTTGAGTCCATACGTGAAGTCCATCGAGAGGGACCACGGAATGGCGAAGTCGGTCTGGGACCCACCAAAGGGTTGCTGAAAGCTGTTTCCAAGGGTCGAGGCGCCGACGATGGATCCACCCGGATCGGTGAAGCCGGCGCGGGGCGTGGTCATCGGACGACTCTCGCCACGCGTGGTGCGACTCCGAAGCGACGTCCGGACGGTGAGGCTGGCGCTTGTCAGCCTGCCGAGGGGCGAGCTAGCCGCGAATGCGTATTCGTTGCGAACCACACCGGACTCGTTGAGCCGATACGGCGAGAACGACGACCTGAAATCGACATCTACCTGCCCCAGCAGACGGGTTCTGGCCGACAGCGAAACGGGGCCGAAGCCAAGCGAATCCGCCGCGTAGTTGAAGCTGCTGGCCACGTTCAAATCCAGCAGTTTGGTGGGCCTGCTCTGACCGGTGCTGGCTGAGTCCGCAGGAGCACGCTTGGTCTCAAACGTGTTGGCCAGTGAGAATGTCAGCGATTGCTGCTCGCCCCGGGAGACGCCGGGCACGACGGCGTACTCCACCTCGTTGCCGCTTCCGTCGAAGTAGCTCCGGACGTTCGAACCGGAGAACGCATTGGGGCGGTACCCGAAGCCCAGGCTGGGGCGGACCGTGTGCCGCAGACCCTCGTAAGCACCCACTCTCACAGGAAAGATCCCGTAGAAGACCGAGCTGGCAGAGACGCTGGCGGTGTATTGGCGCAGGGCATAGAAGCCCGCGTTGCTACCGATCTCTACCGCCTGCGTGCTGTCATTGAAGACACGCTCCTCTGTACGTAGAAACCAGTTCTCGGTGTAGGAGAGGTTGGGCGTCAGGTTCATTCTGAAGTCACCCAGCAGTGGGAGACTGGTCACCGAGAAGGGGGCGGAGACCGGAATCCGGTGCGTTGCCCGGAAGTCAAAGCGCTCACTGGATCCCGTGGCGCGTTCGTAGTCTGATTGGGAAAGCAGGGCATCTATCCAGTCGATCGATGCCGCAGCGGAATCGCCGGCCGAGATCAAGGCCTCGTCAGACAGCGGCGTGAAACTGAACGAGTTGTCGATGGACGAGGATAGGCTGACCGTCAGCTTCTCGTAGAAGCGCTCTCCGGATCCAGGAGGCCGGCTGGACCGCTGGAGCGGCTTGAAGGAGTTCTGGGAGAACGAGATGTTGGGCAGCCCGAGCTGGACGGAGCCTGAACTCACCACCTGCCGGTGGTTGGCGTTGACGGTAAGACTCCGGGAGCGCCACCGCTTGGAGTACCGGATGCTGGACTGGATGGTCTGGGTGACCCGGTCCGAATAGTCCTGGGAGACGCCCCGCAGGTAGCCGCTGGAGGACAGGTTGACGTTGGCGTCGAAATTGGCGGACGGGCTAATGGTCTGCGAGTGGTTCCATCGGAACGATCCGGTGTTCCGGATGCCGAAGGCGGGATCACCACGGACGCCCTCTCGGAACCTGGCCAGGCTCAGCCCGACCTGTCCCGAAAACCCGTATCGGCGGGCGTATCGGAACAGGGCCCGACCCTCAACGCTGCCCTGGGTCCAGAATCCACCCTGCAGTTGCAGGTCCATGTACTCGTTCATCGAGAAGTACCAGCCCCAGTCGCGCAGGTAGAAGCCGTTGCTGTCCTCGCCGTAGGTGGGCGGCAGCGGGCCACTTCGACGGCTCTCCTGCGCCGGCAGGAATCCGAAGGGTAGCCAGAGCGGCGTGGGGATGTTGAAGAGGTACAGCTGGATGGGGCCGGTGTAGATCCACTTCTGATCGACAATCTTCATCCGACTCGCGCGCAGCGAGTAGGAGGGATCATCGATGCAGGGGCAGGTGGAGTAGGCGCCGTTTCGGATGTAGAGCGTGGAATCCTCGGTGGCCTTGACCACATCGGCGCGGACGAAGCCCTCCTGCACCTGGGTGCGCGCCTGTTCGACCCGGCCACGTTCGGTTCGCATGTTGAAGGCCAGGCGGCTTCCTGCGAACGTCTCTTCGCCCTGGCGAAACTCCGGCTGGCCCACCATTCCGGTATCGGTGCGAAGTCCTTCGGCCTGGACCTCCTCGATGTCAAACAGCATGTCAATGCGCCACGCTTTCAGCGCGACATCATCGTAGTCCACGGTGGCATCACCAAAGAGAGAGCCCAGATCCGAGTCGCCAAAGGAGATGATCAGCGAGTCGGCAGCCACGAACTGGACCGGACCCTTCAGATCCCGGTTTCCGGCGGCACCAGGCGCGGAACCGGGGGAAACCTGTGCCGCTGCCGGGGCAGCCAGCAGGAGAGCCATCAGAAGGAGGGTGGTCCTTCGGGCCTCAATCACCGACCGAACTCGCCACGGCATCGTCCACCCGCTCGAAAACCAGGTGGGCGGCCCCAAGGACGCCGACCTCGTTGCCTCTGGGCTCCTGGATGATCTCAATGCCTTCTCTAAGTCCGTGGGTGACAAACTGCCGAATGGTGGTCCGGGCAGACTCGAAAATGAAGTCTCCGGCCGCGGAAAGTCCACCGCCTACAACCACCTTTCTGATGTCAAGCAAATTCACGGCCGAACCCAGCAGGACGCCGAGTTTGTGCCCAGCCCATTCAAGGATCTCCAGGGCTGTCTGGTCTCCCTTCACGGCGGCCTGGTAGATCAGATGCGGCTCCAGATCCCCCCGTTCGCGAATGGTATCATTCAGCGCCGAGTCCGGAGTCTGGCGCGCCATGCGGGCTGCGTGGGCCGACAGAAACCGCTGTCCGAGGTAGGCCTCGGATGCCCCCGGGATGTCGTGGTTGTCTACGGGCCCCTCGTAGTCGATGGTCATATGACCCAGCTCACCCGCCCCGCCAGATGCACCCCTGAAAATGCGGTTCTGGTAGATGATGGCTCCACCAACACCGGTGCCCAGGGTCACCATGATGAACGAATCGAAGGGCTTGCCGGCACCGTAGTGGGCTGAGCCGAGGCCGGCTGCGTTGGCATCGTTCTCGACCAGGACCTCCAGCGGGACGCCGATGCGGCCCGAAAGCGCCTCGCCCAGGTGCACGGTCTTCCACCCGGGCAGGTTCGGGGGCTCGGAGACCGTGGTTCGGTCCCAGTTGATGATGCCCGGCGAACCGACGCCTGCACCAAGTACAGGCCCCTCGGCACGCTCCATCATCATCTTGATGAGGCCGGCCATGTTGTCCAGCACTACTTCGGGGCCACGCGCGGCCTCGGTATCACGACTGGCCTGGTGAACGAGCCCGGTCCGGCGTGAGACCAGCGCACACTTGATGGAGGTGCCGCCCAGGTCTACGCCGATGGCCAGTTGGTCCATTTACTCTCCTTCGATGAGGGGATGTACAGTCTCGCCCTCACGCTGCATGCCGTACTGCTCCCTGGCGATTCGCTCTACTTCCTCGTCCGTGAGGTCCTTGCCCAGTTCCATCTCCAGCCGATCGATCTCCTCCTGGAGCGCGGCATTGTCACGCTTCAGCGCATCCGCTTCGCGATGCCATTGGTAGCGTTTCAGGAGGCTGTGGCTGTCCAGGAACCCGATCCAGAAAATCAGCAGGATCGCAGCCGCGCCGATCATGTAGCCGCGGTAGCGGGCCAGCATCTCACGGGCGCGATCAATCATGCGGGTTGGAGACCGTTGGAGCTATGGACTCAGGGCCTAGCCGCCGGTGGCGAAGGCCTTCATGCCCGGATACGTCGCGGAAGTACCCAGAAGTTCCTCAATGCGGAGCAACTGGTTGTACTTGGCCAGCCGGTCGGAGCGACTGGCGGAGCCCGTCTTGATCTGGCCGGCGTTCACGGCCACGGCCAGATCGGCAATCGTCGTGTCTTCCGTCTCACCCGAACGGTGACTGATCACGGCGCGGTACCCGTTCTTGTGGGCCAGATCAATGGCCTGCAAGGTCTCGGTGAGCGTACCGATCTGGTTGAGCTTGATGAGAATGGCGTTTGCCGAGCCCTCATCGATGCCCTTTTGCAGGAACTGGGTGTTGGTGACAAACAGGTCATCACCCACCAGCTGGACCCGATCTCCGACAGCGTCGGTGAGCTGCTTCCAGCCTGTCCAGTCATTCTCGCCCATCGCGTCTTCGATCGAGATGATCGGATACTGATCCACCCAGGACTTCCAGAACGCGACCATGTCTTCAGAAGTGCGGGGATTGTCCGGGTCGCTCTTCCAGAACACGTATTTGCCGTCGACGACCATCTCGCTGACTGCGGGGTCAAGCGCAATCATCACGTCAGAGCCGGCTTTCAGCCCGCATGCGTCGATGGCCTCCAGGATGACCTCAATAGCCTCTTCGTTGGAGCGCAGGTTCGGGGCGAAGCCGCCTTCGTCTCCAACTGCCGTCGAGTAGCCCTTGCCCGAGAGGACCTTCTTCAGTCGATGGAAGACTTCGACGCCCATTCTGAGGCCGTCCGAGAACGTTCCTGCGCCGACCGGCATGATCATGAACTCCTGCATGTCGACGCTGTTGTCCGCGTGACGTCCTCCGTTGATGATGTTCATCATCGGGACCGGAAGCGTGCAGGCATTGGTTCCACCGACGTAGCGGTAGAGGGGGAGACCGGACACGTCCGCAGCGGCGTAGGCTGCTGCCAGGGATACTCCCAGCAATGCGTTTGCACCCAGACGGCCCTTGTTGGGCGATCCATCCAGTTCGATCAGTAGCGCGTCGAGCTCGGCTTGATCGCGCACATCCACGCCGGCAATCTCCTCGGCAATCGTGGTGTTCACGTTGTCGACCGCCTTCAGGACGCCCTTGCCCAGGTAGGCCTCGGCATCGCCGTCCCGCAGTTCAACGGCTTCGTGCTCACCGGTGGAAGCCCCGCTCGGAACGGCCGCCCTGCCGAAACCACCGCTTTCCGTCGTGATCTCAACTTCTACGGTGGGGTTGCCCCTGCTGTCAATGATCTGGCGGGCGTGAACGGACTCTATGTACGGCATGAGGATTCAGCTTTTGATTGGTCTTTCAACCTACGAAGGCGAGCACTTTCTGAAGACGCCTGGGACCGCATTTCGTGGACTTGTCACAGGA
>JABDJZ010000349.1 GCA_013003255.1 Rhodothermales bacterium | reverse complement strand
CTGCGTAGAGGCTTTGCTGCGCGGTCAGGTGGGCCGCGAAGAAGCCCCCGAATCCGGCAATTCCCAGTCCGAGGAGCGCAAAATAGACCTCACCCGGTCCCGTTCCGGCCACTTTGCTGTACGCCAGCGGCGCGTGCAGGACGGCAACCAGTAGGACACATGGATACCCGATGTTCGCGGTCAGGTGGATCAGGCCCTGGATCCGGAATCCGAGACGCGTCGGGAATCGATGGGCCCTCCGGCTCCGGACCAACGTGCCCACCAACTTGAGCGCTGTCTGCGTCATGCCCTTGGTCCACCGATGTTGCTGCGCCCGAAAGCCGCCCATCTCCATCGGCAGTTCTGCAGGCACCACAATCCGTGGCAGGTACACCATCTTCCACCCGCGAAGCTGCGCGCGATAGCTCAGATCCAGATCCTCGGTGAGCGTGTCGGCGCTCCACCCTCCCGCATCCTCGATACAGGACTTTCGCCAGATGCCTGCGGTGCCGTTGAACCCGGCGGGATACCCGGAGACCGTCCGCGCGGTCTGCTCGATGGCAAAATGGGCATCCAAGCCGAACGCCTGGAGCCGTGTCAGCGTCCCGGCGGCATCATTGAGGTGCCCCCATCGAGCCTGAACGAACCCGGTGTCTCTTGAAGCAAAATGGGGAACCATCCGGCGCAGAAACTCCCGCGGCGGGACGAAGTCGGCATCGAACATCGCCACAAGATCCCCTTGCGCCACCTTCAGCCCTTCTGCCAGTGCACCGGCCTTGTATCCGGTCCGGTGGGTGCGCCGCAGGTGAACCATGCGAACGCCCTGCTTTCGCCAAAACCGGACCGCGTCCGCCACCACACGTACCGTCTCGTCCGTAGAGTCATCCAGAACCTGAATCTCCATCCGGTCCCGTGGATAATCCTGGCGCGCGCATGCGGCGATGACTCGGTCCGCAACCAGGGCCTCATTGTAGAGGGGGATCTGGATGGTGACCAGGGGCGGATCATCCCCCAGGTCGGGCACCACCGCCGCACTCGGGACCGGCCCTTTCAACAGAGAGCGAGACCGGGCAAAGCGCCACGCCAGCCAGAGATGGTTCAGGCCGTACAGCGTGATGACCAGGAGCGCGATGGCATACAGCGCCGCCACTACCAGTTGGACGTGGCCGCCGTAAAGATGTCGTCGGCCACCTTCTCCAGTGCGGCCAGCGCCGCTTCTTCTTCCAGCGACGGGTCGAGCGGATCGTACTCCTCGAAACCGGAAAACGTGCGGCTCAGGATGTCCTCGCTTCGGTCCACATCCACGTACCGGACGTTGACCGAGATGGTGACGCGGTTGCGCGTGGCACGTTCATCGCCGCCCACTGAGGTAGGCCGGTTCTGGTAGTTCTGAATCGTGGCGTTCAGCACCGCGTCCGCCTCTGACTGCGACGTTTCCAGGATGAGACGAGTCTGCCCCACGAACCGGTCCACCAGGAATTGGGTCAGGCGTTCGTCGAGTCCGGACACCGTGCTGATGCTCCGGTCCTCGGCCAGCGGAATGGCAACGCTGTTGAGGTGACTCGGGATAGTGGCTCCGCTGAAGCTGTAGTACCAGCAGGAAACCGGTGTGAGGCACAGGATCAGAAGGACCAGAGCACTCGGAAGGCTGCGCCCCCCCATGGGCCGAGACTCGCCGGTCCGTGGCACCGGATGATTGTCGGAAGGTGAGGAGCTATTCGGCATCTTCGAACTCCTTGATTTTCCGATACAGGGTACGCTCCGAAATACCGAGGGCGCGCGCGGTCTGGCGCCGGTTGCCGTCGAACCGCTCCAACGCCTCGGAGATCAACTGGCGCTCGGCGTCCTCCAACGACGGCAACGGGGCCTCCCGAGGTTCTTCCCGCGGCACGTCGGATTCTCCGTCTGCCTCGATTTCGAACGGTATGTCCTCCACCATCTCCTGGATCTCGCGCCGGATCGAGTCCCGATGGACCACCATGGCCTGGGTAGAGTTGCCCTGAACCGCGCCCATCAGCGCACCCATCTGCTCCTTGAGGCCACGCATTTCCAGTCTCAATTCCAGGAGCGCGCGGTAGATCAGCTCCCGCTCGCGATCAGGCTCCTTCTCGCCTGAGTCACCAGCGACCACAGGCAGGAGACCGTCCTGGGTTGCCGAGACGCCCCTGAGGAATGACCGCAGGTCGGTCTCCGAAATGGCATCGCCATCCAGCAGGACCGCGCTCTGCTCGGCCACGTTCCGCAATTCGCGGATGTTGCCCGGCCATCGGTAGCGCATCAGCAGTTGACGCGCCGGCTCGGTCAGTCGAACCGTGCCCGTGTTGTACTGCTGCGCAAACCGGTGCTGGAAATGCTCGAACAGCTGGATGATGTCCTCCTTCCGCTCGCGGAGCGGCGGGACATGGATAATCACCGTCGAAAGCCGGTAGTAGAGGTCCTCCCGGAAACGCCCCGCCTTGACCTCGCGGCCAAGGTCCTTGTTGGTGGCTGCCAGAACGCGGACGTCCGTCTTCAGGACCTTCGAGGACCCGACGCGGCTGAATTCTCCGTTTTCAAGGACACGAAGCAGGCGCACCTGCGCCGTCAGCGGCATCTCGCCGATCTCGTCCAGGAAGATGGTCCCACCGGATGCCTCCTCGAAGTACCCCGTCCGACGGTCCACGGCACCGGTGTAGGCTCCCTTCTCCGCACCGAACAGCTCCGACTCGATCAGGCCTTCCGGAATCGCACCGCAGTTCACGATCTGCAGCGTCTTGTGCCTGCGCTCCGACAGTTGGTGGAGCGCCTGCGCGATCAACTCCTTGCCTACGCCGCTCTCGCCCTGGACCAGGATCGTAATCTCGGTCCTGGCCACCTGGCGGACGCGGTCGAGCACGTGACGGATGGCATCCGACCGGCCGATGATCCCGAAACGCTCCTGCAGTGAGGCCCGATCCATCGGCTACACGACCTCCGCTGTCTGAACCCTTCCAATAAGCGTCGCGGACGTACAGTCCTCAATGACCACCGAAACGTAGTCCCCTTTTCCGAGGCCCTCCACCGCATCGAACACCACCATCTTGTTGGTGTCGGTCCGGCCCTTCAGTTGCTGGTCGCTGCGACGGCTGGTCCCTTCAATCAGGACCTGGTGCACCCGGCCTATGTCGAGCTTGTTGTTCTCGCCGGAAATGCGACTCTGCAATTCGATGATCTCGCTGAGACGGCGCTTCTTGGTGGTCTCCGGCACATTGTCCGTGTACTTGCGGGCCGCGTAGGTGTCCGGCCGCTCCGAGTACATGAACATGTAGGCGTGGTCGTACCGAACCGCCTCCATCAGCGAGAGCGTGTCCTGATGCTCTGCTTCGGTCTCGTCGCAGAAACCGGCAATGATATCGGTGGAGAATGAGATTCCCGGGACGATGGTACGGGCCCGATCAACCAGCGTCAGGTACTCGTCCCTTGTGTAGGTCCGCCGCATACGCTGAAGCACATCCGTATTTCCGTGTTGGACGGGCAGGTGGATGTAGTTGCAGACGTTCGGGCGCTCGGCGTGAACATGCAGCAATTCGTCCGAGCAGTCCTTGGGATGACTGGTCGAATAGCGAATGCGCAGCTCCGGGCTGATAAGGCTGATCCGATACAGGAGTTCGGCGAAGGAGACCGCGTTCCCGTCCTCATCATAGCGGTAGGAGTTCACGTTCTGGCCGAGGACCGTGACTTCCTTGAAGCCACCCTCCACCAGCGAGCGGCATTCGCCGAGAATGCTCTCCACAGGCCGACTCCGTTCCCGGCCGCGCGTGAACGGCACCACGCAGAACGCGCACATATTGTCGCAGCCTCGCATGATGCTGACGAACGCCGAGACACCGTTGGAATCGTAGCGGACGGGCGCGATGTCGGCGTACGTCTCCTCGCGTGAGAGCTGAACGTTTACGCCCGACTGGCCCGATTCGGTGACTCGGGCTAGTAGATTCGGAAGATCGCGATAAGCATCGGGCCCAACGACAATATCG
>JABDJZ010000346.1 GCA_013003255.1 Rhodothermales bacterium | reverse complement strand
GAGTAGGATCGAACGAGACGTCCCGCCGACGATCTGGCGTGTCTCCGGATTTGCGTCGGCCGAGTCTTCGCCGTAGTTCTCTTTCATGACCGGCCTCAACGCCCCCAACCGCTGGCTCCTCGTCGCTGCACTCACCTTCTCGGTCGCAGCGTGCGAGCAAAAACCAGCGAACATGATGGCGCAATACCCCTCGCCGATGGCAGAAGAGGTGAGGGCACACGAACGCATCCACGACCAACTGGCTAAGGGCGACACGTTGTCCGTAACCGCTGTGCTCAACAGGCGAGTGCGAGTCCTGGTGCCTGAGGCCCCGGCAGATCAGGGTTTACTGATTCACTTTCACGGGGCTGCGTACGTGCCGTTCGCGGTGACGGGCTACGTGGTGGCCTCGGTGAACCTTGGATCGGGCTCTGGCGCCTATGAGCGTCCATTCGCGGATCCGGAAGTGTTTCCGAATCTCGTGAGGGCGCTGGAGGCCGCAAGCGGAACGGCGTTCAATCAGGTCACGCTCAGCGGATGGAGCGCAGGCTACGGGTCCATTCGCGCCATTCTGAGGGAGCATCCTGACCGCATCGCCCAGGTCGTGCTCCTTGACGGACTGCACACCGACTATGTCCCCGATCGAACCACCCTTTTCGATGGCGGACACCTGAACGCCGGCAAGCTTGAGCCATTCCTGGTGTTCGCTCGGCAGGCCGCGGCCGGCACTCGCCGCATGATCATCACCCATTCAGAGATCTTCCCGGGTACCTATGCCAGCACCACCGAGACTGCGGCGTTTATCGCGGCCGCCCTCGGCCTGGAGCGAAAGGCAGTTCTGGAGTGGGGTCCTGGCGGCATGCAACTCATCAGCCGAGCCGAGCAGGGCAACCTGACGATTCTTGGCTACGCGGGAAACACCGCGCCGGACCACGTAGATCATCTCCACGCGCTACCGGCTCTACTATCTCGGTAAGCGGCTCGTTGGGGCGAGAACGATGAAGTCGGGCTGTGGTTTTCGGTCCTACTTTCGGTCCGTTACTGACCAGATCTGCGTGCGACTTGATTCCTCGGACCAGGTGATGACTGAGCCGTCCCTGCTCCAGGACGGAAGTGGCCAGATCTCTCGATTACCCCGCGGCTGAATGAAGGGCCTTGCCTCGGTTCCGTCACCTGGATTGACGAAGACCTCAAAGCCCGCACTTCCCGTCTCCATGAAGTAATACCTGCCGTCCGGCGCCCACGCACCCCAATAGGCTTTGAAGGTCTCCGACCCATCAAACATCCTTTCGATTCCCCCGCCGGTCAGGGATGCGACCCGTGTCTCGTAGATGGATCCGAAACTGGCGCTGCTGCCGATATAGCTTACTCGATCACTTCCAGGGTGCCAACTCAGAGCTTCTTTGTAGGTCACATCGTCGGCCGAAGACAGATCAAGTCGCTGCCCGGTTTGGCGATTGATGGCGAACACCGAGTATTCCTTCCCGCCTTCAATTGCCGCGATGTATTTCCCGTCTGGTGACCAGGCGATCTCGCCAATCCGCCCATTTCGAGCGCGAGTGATGCTCTCAGCCGTGCCGCCAGAGGATGATATTACCACGAGATCCGGACCATCGCCGAATGCGAGTTCCCGGCTGTCGGGGGACCAGACCGGTGCCCCAAAAGCCTTCTCAGCATCGTGTAGCCGGGTCGGCGTGCCACCATCGGAGGGCAGGGTGTATAGAACCGATCCTTGACCGCCAACCAAGAAGTACGCCAAGACACGTCCGTCGGGCGAGAGCGATACCCCTTCGTTTGCCAGCTCAGCCCTGCCGCCCGACAGAATAAGTTTGGGGCCCGATCCATCCAGAGGCGTTGCCCAGAGCTCCGATTCATTCCCGACCTCCCAGAAATAGATCGTTCCTCCGTCGGGTGAAGTCATGGGAGCGTATCCGGCGACAACCTCCCGTGCCACTTCCGGTGCGCCTGCCAGTGCTTTTAAGACGGTAGAAGTCCCACTTACAAGTGCGAATGTCAGCTCTCCAGTTTCGCTGAGAACTACCGGGTGGAGTACCGAAGCGTTGTTGTAGAAAGTGATCTGCTCAGGCTTGTCGTCAGTCCCAATGGTCTTCTTGTACAGATGGCTGGGGGAGAGGCCCGCGTAGTAGACGGCTTTGCCGTCCTTAGTCCATGCTGGAATTCCCTTGAAACCACCGTCGCGAGTCACTTGGATATGTTCACCACTTGTCAGGTCCATCAACCAGACATTGAAATTGAACATGTATCCGGTTCCCGCGGGGTTGTGCTTCAGGTAGGCCAGGTATTGTCCGTTTGGAGAGACACCCCCTAGTCTTGTAGCCACGCTGTCTGTGTCGAAGTGGCGGATGAGTGTCCCCTCCGATGAGTAGAGATCAAATCCGCCGCGCTCAATCGTGATAAAGCGCTTGCTGTCTGGCAACCAGGTCATGCCATAACGAGAACTGACTTCTGGAAGCAAGACTGTCTCTCTTTCGAGCAGATCTCGCCGAGCAAAGACCATGTTGCTCCCGCCATCTCGCATCCGCGCCTTGAATATGATCTGCCGCCCATCCGGCGACCATCGTGGTAGCCACCGGCTGAGGTCCGCTCCCGCCCAGTCTCCAGCGTCCTCGATCACCGGCCGCATCACGGAGCCTTGGCTTTCGACGAAGTAGAGCTCGTTCTCCAACTCCGGGTACATGGCCGCCCGATACGGAAGAGTCGGGGCCCCGAAGACAATCGTCGTTCCGTCGGGCGAAATGTCATGTTCTCTTCCCCAGGGTCCGTTGCCAGCACCAAACTTCGCATCATCCAGCATGATGGTGTAATCTCGCTCGGCAGCAGGGGCGGCGCCCTCAGGCAGCGATGGGGCGAGTCTTGCCAGAGCGTCGTGCGCCGAAAGAAACGCCTCGGACTGATCCGGGAATTCGGAGACCAATCGATTGTAGACCGTTACGGCATCGTCCGAGCCGGTCAGTTCGTAAGACCTGCCGAGTGCGATGAGCGCCTTGGCCATGTCCTCCCGGCTGGCGGAAATTGACTCGGCCACTTGCCGATACAGCGCGATCGCTCGATCCATGTCGCCTGACACCATCTCGGCATGAACCGCACGTTCAAGCGTCAAGGACGCATCCGCGAACGTCTGAGCGCTCGTCGGGATGGCGATGCCACCGGCGCCCAGCACCACCAGGAGGAATAAGAAAGAGAAGCGTTTCATGACGAGGCACCCTTGTTTGTGTAGGCCAACGTCGGCAGTCTAGGCGCCCCCCGTCAGGCGACGGAGTACGCTATGTGAGGAGTTGCGAACAGTCGATCAGGAAACTCTGACAAAGCCGAGCCCAATGGATCATCCCGAGAAGCGGTAGCCCAACCCGCGCACCGTCACTATCAGGTCCGCGCCCTCGGACCCAAGCTTCTTCCGGATGTTGGCGATGTGCGTGTCGATCGCCCGATCGGTCACCACTACGTCCTGCCCCCAGACTAAATCAAGGAGCCGGTCGCGCCCAATGACTCGACCCATGTTCTGGACCAGGACCGCCATGAGTTTGAACTCCAACGCGGTGAAATCCAGGCGCTCTTCGCCCGATCGAATCTCGATGCGCTGCAGATCCATCGTAATGGACCCGAACCGGAAGGCGGTCTGCTCCGAAGCGGAAGACCGCCGAAGGAGCGCCTTGATTCTGGCCCTCAGTTCGAGCGGACTGAAAGGCTTGGTCACATAGTCATCCGCACCCACCTCAAGCCCGAGCACCTTTTCGGCTTCGTGAGACTTGGCGGTCAGCATGAGGATTGGCAGTTGGGGCTTCGCCTTTCGGACTTCCCGACACACGTCATACCCCGATTTGCCCGGCAGCATCACGTCGAGCAGCATGATGTCAAAGTCTTCCTCCACGGCCCGCTTCGCGGCCACGATCCCGTCATCGACCACCACAACCCTGTACTCCTCCAGCGTCAGGTCGTCCTCCAGGCGACGCGCAATGGACGGCTCGTCCTCAACGATTAGAATTCGCTCGTTCATGATTCCGTGTGCAATGGAAGGACCAACGAGAACGTCGAGCCCGCCCCAAGTTCGGACTGAAGCATGACCCTTCCCCCATGGTCGGCCATAATCGTCTTCACTAGGGCAAGTCCGAGGCCAGTCCCCTTCACGGCGGCCTTGCGGGCATCGGACCCGCGGACAAACTTGTCGAAGATCTGAGTCTGGTCTGCCTTGGGGATGCCAGGTCCGCCATCGGTTATCGAAACCATGGCTTCGGCTTCGCGCGAGGTCACCGTCACGGTGATTTCAGGTTTGCCCTCCGAGTACTTGAGGGCGTTGTCGAGCAGATTCCATA
>JABDJZ010000343.1 GCA_013003255.1 Rhodothermales bacterium | reverse complement strand
GAGTAGGCCTGCGGCATGCCCGTGAGGAACAGCCCGGGGTGGTCGCGGGGGTTCAGAGGCTCGAGCACCATCACAAGCCCGTGGGGCTCAAGGATCGCGGAAGCCTGCTTGAGGGACTCGACTACGTGGGCGGTCTGGTAGCCCATGTTGAGCCGAAGGTCCACGTGACCGGGGACCACGGTCATCCAGGTGGCGCCCACCCGCTTGGCCACCTCCACCGACTCCTCAATCTCGGTCAGGAACTGGGTCCGCCAATCCTCGCGGCCGCTCGCCAGGTTCGGTTCGCGCCAGAAAATGGTATGCGCCACAAACACCCCCATGGTGATGCCACGATCCGCCATCACGCGCGCCATCGCCTCCTGCGTCTCAACGGTGCGCCCCTTCATGCCGTTGTCTTCGAACGCTGTGAAACCGCGATCCGCCATGAAGTTGAGCTGATCCAGAGGATCGTTGCCGGCCAGGTTCCTGAACATGCCCAGATGGGGCGCATAGTTCAGCTGGAATGAGGCAGCGCCGTCCGGCATCTTGCGCTCAGTTTCGCGGCCAAGGACTGGTGCTGCCAGAGATGCCCCAACTGCGCCGGTCACCGCGGCTGCACCGCTCTTCTGCATGAAGTCTCTTCTGTTCATGATTCAGGATGGAATTCCAGGGAGGGACCTTCGGAGCGCTCAATGTAGACGCTGACGCCCAGGCTCTGCACAATGGCGGGAATCTGGTCGACCGGAAGGACCGTGAATGCCGACGCCAGCGCATCGGCGATGGTGCCGCTGGCTGCGACCACGGTCACGGTCCGGCGATCCGTCATCCCCATGCCCGTGGCCGGGTCAAGAATGTGGCTGTACCTCCGACCGTCCACGTTCACGTGGCGATATACATCGCCGGATGTGGCTACCGATCCGTTCTCGAGGAACTGCGCCGATCCGTCCGGCAGCGCAACCGTCCAGCCGCCCTGAGGGGCCTTGCCCGCGGAGATGTCTCCGCCGGCATCAACCAGCGCCACCGGAAAACCCTCGGCAGCAAGCGCCATCAGTGCCTGGTCTGCGGCGTACCCCTTGGCGATGCCGCCGAAGTCCAGGCGAACCCCGTCGGTTACACGAACCACGGAGCCATCACGCTCAACGTGGCTCCAGCCCGACATTCGGGACGCCTCGGCCACCTCCACGTTGGTGGGCAACGTCCCGCGGCGGATTGCGCGCCGCCAGAGGCGGGTCAGGTTGCCGACCGTGATGTCGAAGGCGCCACCTGTGGTCTGGTGGATGAAGCGCGATGTCTCAAGCAGCGTGAGAAGATCGGCTGAGGCGTTGAGCACGCCCGTGGAAGCCAGCCGCGACACCTCGCTCTCGGGATGAAAATCACTGAAGGTCGCCTCCAGTTCGGACAGCCGTGCAAACGCCTGATCCATGGCGGTTCGGGCTGCCGTGGTATCCCCTCCAGCTTCCACCACGACGCGGAACCGGGTACCCATCAGGTCCCGGCTATCCTCGATTTGCTGGGCTTGTGCCTCCGACGCGAGTCCGAAACACAGAATGGTCAGCAGGAAAAGGGTCAAGCGTCGCGTCACTTAGCCCCGGCCGGGCACGGGCACAGGATAACGGCCATCGGCATCCGGCAGCACCGGCGGATCCGCATCGAACGCAAACACGTCCGGCATCAGGTTCTCGTCAGAATTCAGCGCTTCGTCCCAGGTCACTTCCCGGCCTGTATAGGTAGCCATGCGCCCCATGATGGAGGTAAGCGTCGCGTAGGCGCCATTCTCCGCGTCGGCGTACTTGTACTCGCCCGCGGCGATGGTCGCAAAGAGCTCGTCGTGTTCCACCTGGTACGGGTTCGGGTCGTTCTTCCCGTTGTGCTTGAACAGGTCATGGCCGCTGGCCGAGACGATGGTCCCCGGCTGTGGGGCCGAGCCGTTGGTGCCGTGGAAGCCTTCGGAAACCCGGTTCATGCAGCCCTGAATATGCCGGCACTGGCTCATCATGCGCGCGCCGTTCTCGTACTCGAATTCCACCATGTGGTGATCGAAAATCTGCCCGTGATCAAGGCCGGTGCGAACCTCGCGCCCTCCCTGCCCATTGGCGCGGACGGGATAGCCCTGCATCACCCAGTTACCGACATCCAGGTTATGGATGTGCTGTTCCGTGATATGGTCCCCGCAGAGCCAGTTGAAGTAGTACCAGTTGCGCATCTGGTACTCCATCTCGGTCAGCTTGCGTCCGGCTTTCTCCTCGAGCCCGGCGCGGTCCCGGACCCAAACGCCTGAGCTGTTCCAGTAGACGCGGGCGAGGACCAGGTCCCCGATCATCCCGGCGTGCAGACGCTCCACCCATTCGCGATAGACCGTCTGGTAGTGCCGCTGGAGCCCGACCACCACGTTGAGCTTCTTGCGCTTGGCTTCTTCGGCAGCGGCCAGCACGCGGCGAATGCCCGGCGCGTCGGTGGCCACCGGCTTCTCCATGAAGATCTGCTTGTCGGCCGCAACAGCGGCCTCAAAATGCATGGGTCGAAAGCCCGGCGGGGTCGTGAGGATGACCACGTCGACCAGCGGAATCACCTCCTTGTAGGCGTCAAAGCCCACGAACTTGTGCTCCTCGGGCACATGGACGCGCTCCCGGACTTTCGCTGCTTCGGCGTCGTTTGACTCCTTGGTCAGGTTTTCGAAGCAGGAGTCCACCTGGTCGCGAAAGGCATCCGCCATGGCAACCAACTGGACGTTCTGGGCTGTTGCCAGGGCCTGGTACGCCGCACCCGTCCCTCGGCCACCGCAACCGATCAGTCCTACCCGTATCACGTCATCCACTCCGTAGTAGGCGCTCGCGCTGGCAGGCATCACAGAAGGGATGGCCAGTGCACCACCTACGACGGCGGTCGTGCGCTGCAGAAAATCGCGTCTCGAAAGGTCAGACATGGGGGGCGTCAGTCAGATGAATCCATAGTATAGCGCGCCGTATCAACGCAGGCTACCCGTCTCCCAGAACGATGGCCCAGAACGCGGCCGCCTCGTCAGGAGTGGGCTGGACCACCGGCCGAACCAACCGAAATCCCAGAAAGGGTGAGTCCGTGTTCCACCAGAAGCTCTTCGGAATCTGTGGATCCCGCCGTTTCCATGACATGGTGGATTCCAGCCGGTCTCCACAACGCATCAGCTCGATCGGATCATCGAAGGCGCCGCCGCGCACTGTGCGCGGGTGCAAAGCCGTAGGCTGCACCCACGGATCCTCGGGCTGCTCGGCCAGGACGGCACCGTAGTCCGCCCGATACTCATCAAGCATCCATTCCGAAACGTTGCCCAGCATATCGTAGAGCCCAAGCGCGTCCGGTGCTGCAGATCCCACGGGGTGAAACTCCTCCCCACTGTTGTCCAGGTACCAGGCCGCGCGGGCCAGATCCCGCTCCCCGCCAAGCCTGCACGCATGCTCCCACTCGGCCTCGGTGGGCAGCCTGTAGAAGGTCCCCGTCTTCTCCGAGAGCCACCGCGCGTAGTGCAACGCGCCCCACTGCGTCATGCCGGTGGCCGGATATCCTGCTCGACTCATGCCACCCGACGGATCCTCGTAGGGCGGGCTGGGACGGGCAACCGCATCGACGTCGAACGGGAGGCCGGCCGCGGTCGAATCTGTATCCTGCTCCGGATAGCGGAAGACGGCGTATTCCTCAAAGGTGACTTCAGTCTGGGCGATCCAGAACGGCGAGATCTGTACCGGGGTCGGCGCCGGTTCGTCGGACTCCCTGAGCGATGCGTCGGGCGTGCCGATCATTGCCTCGCCGCCCGGGACATAGACCACGTTGAAGTCAACCGGAGTGCCGGGCAGCCGGACGGCCTCCACGGTACCGGCAGCCAGCGCCGTTTCCGGCGCGCCGCCGGGCACCGTGACATTCCCTTCGCCGCCGGACGCCAGGATTCCGCCTCCCCCGGGGTCCGTGGCCTGCATCGAAGCGGTACCCCCGCACCCTGCAGTAGCCGTTGCGAAAATCAGAAGGGCAAAGACGTAGCGCATGGGTAGGCTCAGGGATTCAGGCAGGTGTCCTGCAGAACGAGATCGAGTTTCTGCAGCATTTCGTCAGCGTGGGCCCGGCTGAAGGCCAGGGGCGGCTTGATCTTGATGACGTTGTGGAGCGGTCCGTCCGTTGAGAGAAGGACGCCCAGCGATTTCATCCGGTTCACGATCCAGGAAGCCTCCTCGGCGGCAGGCTCCAGGGTGGCGCGGTCTTTCACGAACTCCACGCCCAGAAAGAGGCCTTGCCCTCGCACATCGCCGATGAGCGGGTACCTGTCCGCGAGATCCTGAAGGCCACGTTTGAGGTGGTCCCCGACCTCCCGCGCGTGATCCTGAAGCCCCTCATCACGGATAGTCTTCAGTACCGCCAGGCCCGCTGCGCAGGACACCGGGTTGCCTCCGTACGTGTTGAAGTACTCCATCCCGTTCGCGAACGCTTCGGCAATGGCGCGTGTGGTCACCACGGCTCCCAGTGGAAACCCGTTGCCGATGGGCTTCCCCATAGTGACAATGTCCGGGACGACTCCCTGAAGCTCGAAAGACCACATGGCGTGGCCCACCCTCCCGAAGCCCGTCTGGACCTCGTCTGCGATGCAGAGGGCACCGGCCTTTCGGGCGTGAGCATACGCGGCGGGGAGGTATCCGGCGGGCGGCTCAACCTGCCCCCCGCAGGACAGAATGGACTCGGCGATGAAGGCGGCTGCCGGCACGCCCCGATCAGCCAGGTCCCTAGCGGCCCGCTCTACGCCGCATGCAAAGTCCTGTCCGGTCGCCCCAGTTGATCGGTAGGCGTCCGGACTCGGTGCCTTCGCAACCGAATCCAACGGTCCCGCACCCCCTGGCCCATCGAACTTGTAGGAACTGATCTCGACGAGCGAACTCAGATTGCCGTGGTAGCCGCCGTCCAGCACGATCGTGCCGCGCCGACCGGTAGCCGTCCGCGCCAGTCGCAGGGCCAGGTCGTTGGCCTCCGACCCGCTGTTGACAAAGAAGCACACGTCCAGCCCATCGGGAAGCGTGCCCGTCAATTCGTCGGCATACCGCACGATGTTGTCGTGCAAATACCTGGTATTGGTATTCAGCACGGAAATCTGCCGCGAGACCGCACGGACTACCGCAGGATGGGTATGACCCAGATGGCACACGTTGTTCACCCCGTCCAGCCAGGCGCGTCCATTCACGTCGAACAGCCACGGCCCGATGCCACGCACGATGTGCAGAGGCTCGCTGTATGACAGACTGAGACTGGGCGAGAGACGGTCCTGCCGGGCGGCGACGATTGCCTCCGGGTCCGCCGGACTGTATGTGAGCGGCAGACCGGTTCGCAGGATCAAGTCCGGGTTTGGAGACAGGGATCGCCACACTTCAAGCTGGGAGGCAAAGGCAACGCCCGGGAGGTTTCCGGCCGAATCAAGGTCGTCCGCATAAACCTGGAAGTGCAGGTGTGGGGGCCAACCGCCATTCTCAGCCTCGTGGCCCAATTCACCCACCAGGTCCCCGGCCTGCAGTTCTTGCCCAGGCTCCAGCAGTGCCATCACCCCGCGCCCAAGATGACCATACAGCGTCCAGAACGGCTGGCCGTTGGCCTGGTGCTCCAGGATGACGGTGGGGCCGTAGTCCAGTAGTGCGTCGTTGTCGCGCACACTCACAACGCGGGCGTCATACGGGGTGTGGACGGTGGTTCCGGCCGGTGCGAAGAGGTCGACACCCAGGTGAATCGTGCGCTGTCGTTCCGGACCCGGCCCG